>JAJYFI010000218.1 GCA_021790955.1 bacterium
CCATTTTCGACGGGCCCTCGCTGACGGTGCGGCTTGTACCGTAAATCACGTCGGCCAGACGCGCCTGGCGCGTCATGAAGCGCAGGCCGCGCTTGAGCAAGGTCGTGCCCAGCCCGCCGCGGCGGTATTCCGGCAGGACCACGCCGCCGCCGACCTTGCACATCCGGTTCTGCGCGTCGCACAGAAACAAAATCGCGCCCACCAGCCCGCGGCCGACGGGGTCCTTCATGAACTCCGGAGCGTTCCAAGGGCGGTTCTTGCCCCAGGCCCGCCCCTTCTGCTCGGAGAGGTACGTCACGACGGCATGCCGCACGTTTTCGGGCAGATGGAAGGAGGGCATCACGGTCTTGTCGCGCCAGGCGTGCGGGTCCTTGAGCCACCGGTCAAGCCATGCCGCGCTTTTCCTGAAACCCACCATCGTCAGGTCGGGAGCATAGGTCCCGCCCTCGCCGCCGATCGCGTGGCATTTGACGCAGCCATAGCCCTTGAAATAGACCTCGCCCATCTTGGCGAGCTCGGCGGGGTTGGCGGAGTCCGACACCGGGGCCTGCTGCACGCAGGCGGAGAGCCCCGCGACCGCCAGCGCCGACAAGAATGCCTCTCGCATGTTCATGCCTTCACCCCGTACCAGAATAGACCGTAAACGGCGGGAAGATACGCCAAGGACGCCAGGAAAAGGCGCCTTGCGTCGGCGAGGCTCATCGTCAGGCTCGCCCGAAGCCCCAGCGGCAGGTAAAGAAGCCCCAGCGCGAGCGCCAGAGCCGCGTAGCGCGTGCCGGCCGCGCCGCCGTAGAAAGGGATGAGGGTCAAGGGGAGGAGGCCGAAGGAATGGATCGCGATCTGCAGAGAGGTCAATCGTCCCGAAGGATCGACCGCGGGCATGAGCCGAAAGCCGGCCCGGGCGTAGTCCTCGCGATGGATCCAGAAGATGGCCAGGAAATGGGGGATCTGCCAGAGAAATTGTATCCCGAAGAGCAGCCACGCCGGCCACGCAAGGCTTCCCCGCGCGGCGGCCCAGCCGATCAGGGGCGGCGCGGCTCCCGCCGCGCAGCCAAGCCAGGTCGCCTGCGGCGTCGCCTTTTTAAGGGGCGTATAGCACCCGGCATAGAGGAAAAGGGAGGCGGCCGAGACCCAGAGAGCGCAGCGGTTGAGCTCAACGGCCGTCACGAGCAAACCGGCCGCGGCGAGCGCCAAGCCGAAAATGAGCGCCGAGCGGGGGGCGACGCGCCCGGAAGGGACGGGACGCGCGGCCGTGCGCCGCATCAAGGCGTCCTCGGCTCCTTCCAAGCTTTGGTTGAGCGCCCCGCAAGCCCCCGCCACGAGAGCCAGGCCCGCGGCGGCCCAAAGGAAGGACCGGGCCGGCCCGCCCGCGATCACAAAGCCCAGGAGCCCCGTGATCACCGAAAACACGGCGATGCGCGGCTTCGCCAGCTCCCCAAAAGCCTTCATGCCGCCGCGGACGCCCTTGGCCGGCACGAGGCCCTCAGGGCCAGCACAAGGCAGGCGCCGAGCAAAAGAGCGCCGACAAGAACGTGGGCCGTGCGCAGGACGGCGCCGCCGAGCCATCCCATGGGCGCCGCGTCGGAGTCAAGCCACCAGTAGCTTCCGACGCCGAGAAGAATTTGCGCGGGAAGAAGGGCGGCCGCCGCATAGGCGGGTCCGCGCAGAAAATCGGAACCCGACCCAAGAGCCGTCGAAGCGGCCATCGCGACCGCGAGAGCGACGGAGACGGCCCAAAAGGCGTGGACGCCGACCCAAAGCCCCGTATGGCGGGCGACGGCGCCCACAATGATCTGGGAGTAGACGATCGCCAGGGCCAGCGCGCCCCAAAGGGCCTCCGGGGCGGAGAAGGAAGGGGAGAACGAGGAGTAAGCTCCGGAACTGAGCTCGCTGAGCGTCACGAGCAGGCCGAAGACGATTTGGGCCAGGCCCGCGTGGAGAATGGAGACGGCGGGGGGAAGCCTCAAAAGAACGGTCAGGCCTCCCAGCAACGCCTGAAGGAAAATCGCTCCGATGCAAAGAGCCGCCGCCACCTTGACGGGCCTGCGCTCGCGGCCGATCCACGCCCACAATCCGAGAGCGAAGGTCAGCAGCGCCACCGCGCCGGCGATCATGCGGTGTCCGTGCTCAAAGAAGACGCCGCCGACCATGCGCGGGAAAAAACCCCCGAAGGAAAGCGGCCAGTCCGGGACGGACAGGCCGGAGCCCGTCGAGGTCACCATGCCTCCGGCGCCGATGAGAACAAGGGCGCCGACGGCGACGAGCACGGCGAAGGAATGGAACCGCGCCTCGCCCGCAGCTTCCACTAGACCCCCCGCAGGGCGCGCTCGCGCTCCGCCTCGAGGCAAAGCTTCACGATCAAAGCGATCATGGAGTAGACCGCGGCGGCCAGGGTGCACACGCCGATGGTGATGCCCAGGATGAGGCCGCGGTTATCATGGGTGAGCCCGAAGCAGACGGCGCAGGCGCGGGCGCTCGAGAGGCCCAACGCGGAAACGATCCGCGCCAAAATCATCGCAATCCCTTGTAGCGGCGCTTAAACCAGAAGAGGTAGCCGAGGCCGGCGACAAAAAGGACGCCCGCCGCGGCGAGCAATCCGGCGTCGAGCCGTCCCGCCATCGCCTGGCGCCCCGCCCACGCCAGCGTGAAAAGCATGAGCGCCAGCGAAAGGTAAATGAAGAAGAGATGGAAGGACTTGAGCGTGATCATGCCGGCCTCGTCCGCGCTCATGGCGCCTCGGCTTCGGCGGCGACGTTGGTATGCGTCATCTTGCTCGACAGGAAGCCCTGGTCGGAGATCGGCAGGATGAAGAGAAAAAGGACGAAAAAGGCCGTGAGGCCCAGTATTCCGTAGATGAAGAGCCGCTCGCCCTTCAAATGCATGAAAAAGGTCGCGACGAGGGAGGCCTTCACCGTCGCGATCATCATGGCGACGATCACGGCCGCCAAAACAGGCAAATGCCAGTAGGAGACCAGGACCGTCGTGACCGTCAGGACGGCCAGGGCGACGAAAACCGCGACGTACAGCGTGGCGTTCGGACGGTGCGGATGATGGGCTCGCGGGTCGACGTCCGGGAAAACGGCGGCGCGATCGCTCATAAAAGGTAGAAGGTCGGGAAGAGAAAGATCCAGATGATGTCGACGAAGTGCCAGAAAAGGCCCGCCCCCTCGATGCGG
>JAJYFI010000219.1 GCA_021790955.1 bacterium
ATCTCGAGCTGTCCTCGGGACAGGTTCTGCCCGTGGGCCGTCTCGACGTGACGGTCTCGACGGCGGCTTCCGGCGGAAAGGCCCTCCAAGTCGCATGGAACACGAGCCGCGACGCGCGCCGCGAGATCATCGAACATCTCATCCATGCCATGACGGATCCCGCTATGACGGAAAGGCTGCGTGAAACGGTCGTTCCATGGATGGAGGCCTTGGAACAAGCCCTGAACCTCATTTATGCCGAGCCGCTCGGCCCCGGGGGCAAGCTCCCGGAGAAGCCGGCTCATGATCGAGGCGCGGTCGTGATCCCTTCGATCAAGCGGTGAGGATCGCTCTCGGATCGGATCACGCCGGATTCCAGCTTAAAGAAAGGCTGAGGGGCTATCTTGCCGAGCTCGGCCACCATGTGGTGGATGTCGGCCCTCGCAACGCCGAGCCTTCGGATTATCCCGATTTTGCGAAACGCGTCGGCTTGGAGGTCGCGAGGGGCCGGGCGCGACGGGGGGTCATGATTTGCGGCAGCGGGATCGGCGCTTCGATCGCCGCCAATAAGATCCCCGGCGTGCGCGCGGCGCTTTGCCACGATCTCTTTACCGCTCGCCAAAGCGTCCGAGACGACGATTCGAACGTCCTCTGTCTCGGTTCGAGGGTGCTTGAGGCCCCCTTGGCGCTCCGAATCGTCAAGACGTGGCTCTCCGAGCGCTTCTCGCGCGCGGCCCGTCACCGTCGGAGAGTCTCGAAAGTCCTTGCGATCGAACGGCGGTTTTGCCGCCCCAGGCGCGCATGAATCGACGCAAGTCTTCCCCCGCGGCCCTCGAACGCGCCCTGCGCAGGGTCAGACTCATATTAATGGACGTGGATGGAGTCCTGACGGACGGAGTGCTCTTTCATTTCATAGCCACGGACGGCTCTTTGGTGGAATTAAAGGGTTTCAACGCCCAGGATTCCTTTTCGCTTGTCTGGCTGGCCGAGTGCGGACTGATGACGGGGGTGATCAGCGGACGCCATTCGGACGGGGTCGAGGAAAGGCTCAAGATGCTCAAGGTGCGTTTTATCGTCCAAGGGCGCCTCGACAAAAAAGACGTTTTCCGAGACATCTGCCAAAAGGCGAAATGTTCCCCGGAGGAAGTCCTTTTCATCGGCGATGATTTTCAGGATATCCCGGTGCTGCGGGAGGCCGGCGTGGCCGTCGCGGTTGCCAATGCCAGGCCCGAGGTCAAGGCGGCCGTGCATTGGATCACGCGTTCGCAGGGAGGACGGGGGGCGGTGCGGGAAGTCGCCGAGCGCCTTCTTAAAGCGCAGGCTCTTTGGCCGCGTATTCTGCGGCGCTTCGAAATAGGCTCGTAACGAGCCCTGACCGGCCACGGAGGCTCTTATTGAAAGGTCCTCAACTGAATAAATGGTTTTATTTCAATAACTTTATCTCGCTTCCCAGGCGCGGACGCCATTGACAAAATCTATTTGGGAGGTTAATCTTCTTTTGCCCCGTCATTTTCTATAGATAGCGAATCCATGCCCAACGCGGAACCGGTCGTATCCCTTGGATTGTCGCGAAGGCTGGGGGAGCTTTTGGTCGAGGAAAAGCTCCTGTCCGCCGCGAAATTCGCCGAAGCTGTGGCCCTCCAGAGAAAAACCGGCGAAAAGCTGGGAGCCGTCCTCGTCAAAAGCGGCTTTCTGACCCAAGAGGAGCTCCTTCAATTCTTGGCGCGTCAGTGCGGGATGAAATACGTCCATTTGGCGCCTCCTCCCGTGATCCCGGAGTCCGTGAAGTCCCACGTTCCCGTCGCCATGGCGAAGCAGCATCTTCTGCTTCCGCTTTCGCTGGAGGGGCGCGATTTGACCGTGGCCGTCGCCGATCCCCTCAACGTCATGGTGCTTGATGATCTCAAAATGATTACGGGGTTCAACATTACCGCGGTGTTGGCTCCTGAGGTCGAGGTCCTGGCCGCGCTTGACAAAAATTACTCGGGCGCCAAGGAGATGATCGACCGGCTGGTCAGCGAAAACGGGATCGCTTCGGAGGCGGAGGCGGCCGAGACGCCCTCTGTTTCGATGGCGACCGAAATCGACATCGCGGAGCTTGAGAAATCGGCGGCGGAGGCGCCCGTCGTCAAGCTCGTCAATCTCATCCTCGCGGAAGCCATCGCCGCCCGCGCCTCGGATATCCATATCGAGCCCTTCCCCGCGGAAACCCGCGTCCGCTACCGCATCGACGGCGTCCTGATCCCAAAACACGCCGCTCCGCCGCACCTGCACAACAAGCTGATGACCCGCATCAAGATCATGTCGAATTTGAACATCGCCGAGAGGAGGCTCCCCCAGGACGGGCGGCTTAAGCTCCGGGTTTCCGGAAAGACCGTCGACATGCGCGTGTCGGTGCTTCCTTGCGCCCATGGGGAAAAGGTGGTCATGCGCGTCTTGGATTCCTCGGGGCTCATGGTGCAGATGTCGCAGCTGGGGTTCGAGCCGGAGGCTCTCGCGGTCTTCTCCAAATGCATGAAGGCGCCCTACGGCATCAACCTCATTACGGGCCCCACCGGAAGCGGCAAGTCGACCACCCTCTACTCGGCGCTTTCCAACCTTAATACTCCCGGGGTCAACATCGTGACCGTCGAGGATCCCGTCGAATACCAGCTTCTGGGCATCAACCAGGTGCAGGTCAACAACCAGGTGGGCCTTACTTTCGCGGAGGCGTTGAGATCCTTCCTTCGGCAGGACCCGAACGTGATCATGGTAGGCGAGGTCCGCGACCTCGAGACGGCCCAGATCGCGGTGAACGCGGCGTTGACGGGGCACCTGGTCTTCGCCACGCTCCATACCAACGACGCCCCTTCCTCCATCACCCGCCTCGGCATGATGGGGGTCGAGCCGTTCTTGATCAGCTCGTCGCTCCTCATGGTGGTCGCCCAACGCCTGACGCGGGTCATCTGCGCCCAGTGCAAGGAAGCCTACGAGGTGGATATGGACTGGCTCGTGAAGCTGGGCGTCCCTCAGGACAGGCTCCATGTCCACGACGGGAAGGTCACCCTCTGGCGCGGCAAAGGGTGCGAGCATTGCGCCAAAACCGGCTACCGCGGCCGCCAGGGGCTCTACGAAGTCCTTGAGGTCAACGACGCGATCCGGGACATGATATTGAAGAAAGCGTCGACGGCCGAT
>JAJYFI010000220.1 GCA_021790955.1 bacterium
CCTGAGCGGCTGGCCGATCGCAGCCACGCGCTCTCCGATCTGCACTTGGGACGGATCTCCAAGACCCAGAGGCGATCGATTCGCCGGGATGCTTTGGGGCTCGAGAATCGCCAAGTCGAGAGTCCTGTCGTAAGAGACGACGCGCGCGATCGAGGGATTGCGCAGATCCACGCCGGGGTCTCCCGTCATCCGGGCGGGCTTGTAGTAGACGCGCACGGTAGGCCAGGGCTCCCCCGTCGACGCCCGGATGACCACATGAGCGTTCGTCAAGATATGCCGTGAATCGATGATGCTGCCGCTGCCGATCTCCGCGGAGCCGCCGTTTCCCGAACAGAGGATGAAGACCACCGAGGGGGCGGCCTCCATGTAAATATCCCGCGCGACGAAGGGGGGGACGCCTTGCGCCTGGGCGCCCGGCGCGGCGGCCCGGGCGGGCACGCGCTCGTTGAATTTCGCGAGATGCGACTGTTCGGCCGCCACGGCCTTCAAGGGCGCCTTCGACAAGGCCGCGTAGGCGTCTCCGGCCAAGAAATGCGCCCGCGCCTCCTCGGCGGGAGGAAGCTTCTTTTGGGTCCAAGCGTCCTCGAGGCCTCGGAGAGCTTCGTCGAGCTTGGCCGTTTGAACGTCAAAGGAGCGCCCCGCGGCCGCCGGGGGAGACTGGCGGGCCAGGGCCGGCGTGATCGCCCGGCAAAAGCGGCCCCAGCCGGCGGCCACGAGTCCCTTCACCGTCAAAGCGCCCTGCCCGCCGGCGGGAACGCGTCCGGCGCCGGAAAGATAATCCCGCGTTTGTTTCGTCAGGGTCGGATGCGCGGCGACGGCCCATTGTCTAAGCCTCGCCAAGGCCTCTTTCCCGGCCTGCGAAGCGGGAGCCGCCTCGGCCGCCTGGACCCATTGAGAGGCGCCCAAGGCCGAATAGACGGCCCGGAGATCCTTTCGATCCGCTCTGGAAGGGGCCGGACCTAAAAGCAGAGACCGCAGAAGAGACGCTTGATTGAGAAGCCTGTGGTCCAAATCCTCTCCCTTGTCCGTCGGGTCCCCCGCGCGGACGGCGGCGACGGCAGCGACATTCTGAGATGAATGGACTGTCGATGAATTTAAATACGCCGCGATGCGGTCGAGAAGGCTCACGGCGCCTCCCGCGGCTTGGGCGCTTCCTTTATTAGTATTAGCGGCATGAGCGGTGGCCGCGTTGCCCGCCGTGAGCGGGACCGCCGAAAGCATCGTCGAAATCAACGAAATCGCGCAGAGCTTGTGTTTCATAGCGCCTCATTCAAACATAAAGGCCTGGACGGGTCAAGACTTCGCGCGCGTTGACAGCGACCAAGGCTTCTGGTAGGATGCGAATCTCAACGATCGCCGATGAATCCGCCGAATCTTAAAGGATGGCTCTTGCCAGCCCTTGCCGTCTTCGCGTTCTCGTCCGCCTCATGCGCGCCGGCCGCTCAAAAGACCGCGCCCACTCCGGCCGCGAAAGCGGCGGCGCGCCTTCCAGGGAATTTCCGCACGGCCGTCTTTTTGAACGAAACGTCGCCCGAGCCCGGCACTTCCGTCCACACGGCGGCGCGCGCCTTGGAGAAGGCTCTGGCCGGGCTAGGACTGACCGTCGTCGACCGCCGGGACCTCAGGGCCTTCAACGCCGCGGCGGCCGAAGCGGCGCTTCAAAAAGGCGATGCCAAGCCCTTGGCGACGCTGGGCAAGCGGCTTGGGGCGGAAATCCTCGTTATGGGAGCGGCCGGCGGCCGCCGCATCACGGACCCGGCCCTGGGAGACATGGTCAGCGTCAGGGCCACGTTATCGGCCAAGGCCTATCGATCCCAGTCCGGCCAGATCCTGGGCTCCACGGTGGAATCCGCCTCGGCGATCGACGCCTCTCTCGCCGCCGCCGCCGCCAAGGCGTTCGCCGCGGCGGCCCAAAACGGCGCCGCCTCTCTCGGCCCCCAGATCGCCGAGACCTTAAGCCGGCAGGGCCGCCTCTCGATCGTGGCCACGGGCATCGAAAACATGTCTCGGCTCAACCAGTTCGAAGAGGCCCTCGCGAAGGCCGCGGGGACGCGCGCGATCGCCTTGCGCTCTTTCGTCGGCGGAGAGGCCCTCATCGACATCCCGGCCGCCGGCGAGAGCGCCCAAGAAATCGCCGCCGTCCTCGAGAAGACGGAAGGCCTCAACGCCAAGATCCAAGGCATCACGGACGCCACCATCCACGTCGCCGTCCTCGCGCAGCCTTGACACGCCCGAAGGGGTTCTGATAAATTCCCTATGCCATTTATTTAATCTAGAATAGTGTCGAGTCAAAGTTGATTAAAGTTGAGGAGAAAAGAATGAAACGGATATCAGTTGGGTCGGTGGCGGCGGTTTTAGCGGCGGCCGGGGCGCTCTGGTTCTCGGCCTGCGGTCCCAAGGCTTCTCCGCTCGTCCAAGGAGCTCCTTCGTGGGTCAACAAGGGCTCCGGAGCGTTCAAGGACGCCGGCAAGAGCGTTTTCTACGGCGTCGGCTCCGTCACCAACGTGGAAAAATTGACGCTGGTGCGCGACGCGGCCCTGGCCTCCTGCCAGGCCGAGATCGCCAAGCAGCTCAACACCTACATCGCGAACCTCAACAAGCAGTACATGGAGTCCCTGAGCGCCAACGGCAAGGCTCCCGCTCCCGCCGAACAGCAGATGATCTCGAACACCCTCAAGGCCTTCACCGAGGCGACGGTTCACGGGGTCATGCAGCAGGACGCCTACATGGACCGCCCCGACAAGACCTACTTCGTCCTCTGCCGCATGAGCAT
The DNA here is from genome assembly GCA_021790955.1 of bacterium. Lineage (GTDB taxonomy): Bacteria > Elusimicrobiota > Elusimicrobia > UBA1565 > UBA9628 > JAJZAK01. Next base: position 2,774 of record JAJYFI010000220.1, read on the forward strand.
GAGCGACTTCATGAACGCCATGAACAACGCCAACCAGATCGACTCCCAGTTCCAGGCCTTCGTCCGCTCCAACGCGCAGAAGGCCTTCAACGACCTGAGCAACGAGGAAAACAGGCGTTTGGGCACGGCCGCCGGCGGCAACCTCGCCCCGACGAACCCGGTCCCGGCGCCCGCTCCGGCTCCCGCGGCCGGACAGTAGCCGGCCGCTCGCGCGTCAAAGGCGACCGGGGATGAATCGCAAGCGTTTCATCGGAAGGGCGTTGTTGGCGGCCGGGACGATCTTCGGCCTCTCGGCCTGCAGCTTGAACGTGCAGCGGGTCGATCCCAGCAAGATCACGGACATCAGCACCCATTGGAACGACACCGACGC
>JAJYFI010000221.1 GCA_021790955.1 bacterium
TGGACATTTTAAAAGGTTCTACTGTGAGTGTCCAATGTCCAGGCCTGGCACCGCCGCGCTGGAAACGCCTGAACTGAGCGTCGTCCTCCCCACGATCAACGAGGCGGCGAACCTTCGCCTCCTTTTCCCGAGGCTCAAGAAAACCCTCGGGGCGATCGGCGTTCCGAGCGAAATCCTTGTGATCGACGAGAATTCGACGGACGGGACCGCGGCGGTCGCGCTGAGGGAAGGCGCGACGGTCGTCTCGCAAGCGCTGCCGGGCTTCGGGCGCGCGATCCGGCTGGGAATCGAAACGGCCCGCGGCCGCCACATCGTCACGATGGACGCGGACGGCTCGCATCCCCCGGAGGCGATCGAGGATCTATGGAAGGCCCGCGAGGGGTTCGACCTCGTGATCGGCTCGCGCTACATCCCCGGCGGCTCGGTCGAGACTTCTCCCGTCCGCCATTTCCTGAGCCGTTTCCTCCATCTCTTCGACGCGGCGGTCCTGGGCCTCCCGGTCGCCGACGGATCGAGCGGGCTGAGGCTCTACCGCGCCGCGCCGGTCAAGGCGCTCGTGCTCGCAAGCCGCAACGCCGCGATCCAGGAGGAGATCATCGTGAAACTCCTCAAGAACGGCGGCCGTCTCCGGGAAGTCCCCTTCCACTACGCCCCGCGGGCCGCGGGGAAGTCCAAGATCAGGATCCTGGACTCGGCGCTTTCGTACCTGCGGATTCTCGCGGCCCGAGACTGAGCTTGGAGGCTTCTCCCAAGTTCGGGAAGCAGGCCGTCCTGACGATGGTCCCCAGCGAAGACACGGCGTCGCGAAAGCCGATCTTTTTGCCCTCCGCATAGCTGCGGCCCCGGTAGCTGATGGGCACCTCAAAGATCGCGGCGCCGAGCCTCGCGAGCTTGATCGTGACCTCGGGTTCGAAACCGAAACGGTTCGAGGCGAGGGGGAGGCTTCGGATCAGGTCGCCTCTAAAAACCTTGTAGCCGGTCCACACGTCCGTGAGATTGACGTTCGCCACGGCGTCCACGAGCAACGTGAGCATCTTGTTGGCGATGGAATGCCAGAAAAGGAGAACCCGGTGGCGCCCGCCTCCGAGAAATCGGGATCCGTACACCGCGTCCGCCTCGCCGTCGAGGATCGGCGCCAGGATGGCGGGATAGTCCCGGGGATCGTATTCGAGGTCCGCGTCCTGGACGATCACGACGTCTCCCGTCGCGGCGGCGAATCCCTGGCGCAGGGCCGAGCCCTTGCCGGCGTTTTCGGCCCTGCGGATGAGGCGCACCTCGGGCCCTTCGGCCGCCCGCGAAGCCAGGAAGGCCTCGAGGACCTGCGGGGTCCCGTCGGTGGAGCCGTCATCGACGATCACGAGCTCCGCAAGCTCGGGTCTCCCCAAAATCCGCCTCAAGGCCTCGAGGATGGTCCGCCGTTCGTTGTAGACCGGCATCACGGCCGAAACTTTCATGTCGACCGATTATACCGTTTAATTAGTAGAATCCCGCCGGAAGAATGGCCCAGACCCACGTCAAGCAAGCCTCTCGCGCCATGATGGGCGCAAGCCCGGCGGGCGCGCTGGCTCACAAGGCCATCATCCGCTGGCTTCCGCTCCTCTATTTTCTCATTTCGTCGCTGTTTTACCTGCGCACCTACGACTCCGCGCAGGTCAAGATCACGATGATGCAGATGGGGGGGGTCGCGCTTCTGGCCCTGTGGCTCGCGCGCCTCATCGAAGCCGGGGGGGCCGCCTTCACCAAAGACGACATCGTCTGCCTCTCGCCCTTCCTGGCTTATCTCGTGGTCGGAATCCTCTCCTTCATCCACACGCCCTACCTCATGGCCTCCGTCGACTTCTTCCTGCGCCACTGCTTCTTCATGATCGCGGCGCTGGTCGTCATCTACGAATTCGAGGCGCCGGCCTTGAAGCGTCTGACTTGGTGGATCATCGCGGCGGCGTGGGTCGCGGTGGGCTACGGGGCCCTCCAGTGGATCGATGCCAAGTTCTTCCCGCCGGGCATCGGCAACGGCATCGACCCCTTCATCTGGCGCGGCGCCTTCGGCGTGCGCATTTTCTCGACCTACGGAAACCCGAACTTCTTCGCGGACTTCCTCGTCATCGTCTTTCCGATCCTTCTCTTCGAGGCCTTCAAGTCCCGCAGCTGGAAGCACGCGCCCCTCATCGCCCTTCTGATCTTCGACCTCGTCGAGACCGGGACGAAGGGCGCCTGGGTCGCCTTCGGCATCACCCTCCTCCTGGCGGCCGGGATCGGCTTCGTCTATTTCGAGGAGCAGATACGAGCCTTCAAGCGCTGGATCATCGGCGCGGTCGCGACGGGCCTCCTCGTTTTCGGCGTCATCTTCATGAAGGACATCGAAGCCCGCCTCGCCTCGGTGAACTTCCGCCTCTTTACGTGGGAAGCCACGTGGGAGATGATCATGACCCAGCCCTGGATTGGCACCGGCATCGGCAGCTTCCCGCCCTGCTACCCCGCCTTCCGCAGGCCGCCCATTTTCCACATCGAGGGCAAGCACAACACGGAGACGGACCACGCGGAAGACGAATACTTGGAGGAGATGCTCGACAACGGCATCCTGGGTTTCGGCGTCTTCATCTGGCTGATCGTGAGCACGGTCTGGGTGGGGTCGAAATCCCTGCGCCGCCTCGTGACCCTCTTCCGGCTCAAGGACGGCCGCCCGCCTCCAGAGGCCTACGAGCTCGCGGGCTACCTCGTCGCCTTCGTCGGGATGCTCGCCCACAACTTCTTCGACGTGAGCATGCGATTCGTCTCCTCCGGCGTCTACCTGGGCCTGCTCTCGGGGGTCATCGTCAACATGTCCCGCGGCCGGGCCCTCTACGAGCTCCACCGCCTGCGCGACGAGCAGGCGCCCGCGCCTCCGGCCGCCAAGCCCTCCCCGGCCGAGCCGTCCTCCGCCAAAGTCTTCTCCGAGTTCCTGATCTGGCCTATGAGGCTCGCGGGATGGATCGCGCTCGTGATCGTGAGCTTCTGGATCCTCTCCGAATTCAACGAGCTTCAAGGCCCCGTCGACCGCCTCGTTCTCGGCGGCGAGGTGCTGCAATGGTATCTCGCCTGGGGCATCCTCCTCGCGTGCGTCCTCGGGCTCGGCTACGTTTTCGCCCGGCTCATTTTCCTGTC
>JAJYFI010000222.1 GCA_021790955.1 bacterium
AAAGCGTTATGGCAATATGATCCAAGACATCGCCTATTTTGTCTGCGTTCCAGCCAGTTGAGCAAACGGTGAAACGGCGCCTGGCATTAAGCTTAAGTTATTCGGGAAAATCGGAGGAGAGAGCATCTCGATGAAAAAGACAATCTTGGCGGTGATGGCGATGGCGGCGGCGGTTTTGTCCGCGACGGCGTTCGCGGCTCCAGGGGACGAGTCGAAATTCGATGAGACGCTCCGCGCGGGCATGCCCGGCGCCGCCGCGATCGGCGACGACGCGAATTTCGACGCCTGCTATGGCGTCTATCGCCTCAGCTATGATGCGGCCGATGCCACGAAGGCCTGCCTCGAAAAGATCAAAAACTTCCGGTTCGACGACAACCGGAATTTCGACGCCTGCTTCACCATCTACAACCAAAGCTACGACGCGGCCCGCGCGGCCGACGCCTGCGTTGAAAAATCAACGGCCTTCCAGTTCAGCGACAACCCGAATTTCGAGCATTGCTTCGACATCTACAACATGAGCTACGAGGCCGCCCGCGCGGCCGACGTCTGCGTCGACAAAACCAAAGCCTTCCAGTTCGTCAACAATCCGAAGTTCGACGAATGCTTCGCGACCGCCCTCGTGCGCCAGGCCGCGAGCGACGCGGCCGACGCCTGCGTCAAGAAGCTCGGCGCTTGAGCCGGCCGCGCGCAATATGATTTGATGGTCGCATTATGACCATCATCCCCCACGTCATCGAACGCGCCCCGCAGGCGGGGGCTCTTATCACCTACGACATCTATTCGAGGCTCCTGCGCGACCGGATCATCTTCGTCGGCGGCTACGAGGGGGAGTTCACGACCGAGTCCGCCAACGCCCTCATCGCCCAGATGCTCTACTTGAACGCCGAGGACAGCTCGAAGGACATCAACCTTTACATCAACTCCCCCGGCGGCATGGTGACGGCGGGCCTCGCGGTCTACGACACCATGCAGTACATCAAGGCCCCGATCACCACGATCTGCATCGGCATGGCGATGTCCTTCGGCGCCGTCATCTTGGCGGCCGGAACCAAGGGCCGCCGTTTCGCCCTCCCCTATTCGCGCATCATGATCCATCAGCCTCTCGTGGGAGGCATTTCCGGCCAGGCGACCGACATCATCGTCGAGGCGAAGGAGATGGCCTACACCCGCGAGACGCTGGAGAAGATCATGTCGCGGCATGCCGGCCAGCCGGTCGAGAAGGTCTCCAAGGACATGGAGCGCAACTACTACATGTCCGCCGAGGAGGCCAAGGCCTACGGGATCATCGACGAGGTGATCGCGGCCTCCAAGCTCCCCGGCCTCGACGGCGCCCGCGCGGGCAAGAAGTAGCGACGGCGGCAAAAACGGCCGCCGAGGCCGCCCTTCTTGACAGCCCGGCGAGAGCCGCTTTATAATATTTTTAGCAGTCTAAATAATGGAGTGCTAATTTAGGAATTCTGATGAGACGCACGGCCCCCGAAGTCGCCGAGAAGCGAAAAAAGGATCTCCTGCAATGGACGATCCACTACTACCTTAAGACCTCCCGGCCGGTCCCCTCGGCGGTCATCGCCGAGGAATCGGGGCTCGACCTCTCTCCCGCCCGCATCCGCTCGCTTCTCCAGGAGTTGGACGAGGAGGGCTATCTCCACCAGCCGCACACCTCCGCGGGCCGAGAGCCCACGGACAAGGGCTACCGCTTCTTCGTGGACTATTTGATGGATGTCCAGCGCCTGGCGGAGCGCGAGAAGGAGCGGATCGAGAAGCGCTATGACGAGGGCCTCTCGGAATTGGATTCCCTCCTGTCGGAGACGTCCCGGCTTCTTTCCATGTCCTCCCGGGCGGCGGGGCTCGCGCTCGCGGCGCCGCTGTCTTCGCAGGGCGTCAAGCGCCTGGAGCTCGTGCGGCTCGACTCCCGCCATCTCCTGGGGGTCCTCGTCACCGAATCGGGGCTTATCCGCCATTGGACGATCCCCATGGAGAACGCGCCCGACGCCGGGAGGCTCGCGACCGTCAACCGCTTCCTCTCCGAGGCGGCGCGGGGGCTTCCCCTGTCGCGGGTGAAGCCTTCCCTCGCCCAGAAGCTCTTGCAGATGGAGGCTGAGTTCAAAAATCTCCTGGCGGCAACGCGGGCCGCCATGGAGTCCCTGGACCATTTGGCCGTGGAAGACCCGCTTTATTTGTCGGGGACCGACAACATTCTCGAGCGCGCGGAGGAGATCGGGGACATGCGCACCGTCCAGGCCCTTATGCGCTGGGTCGGGGAGAGGGAATCCCTGGCGGGGCTTTTGAGAAAGGAAATGGAGAAGGCGGTGGTGGACGCGGAGGCGCCCGATACGGTGAACGCGCCGACCGTGCGCGTGCGCATCGGGGAGGAGATGGGGGCGCCGGAGCTGTCCGGCCTGAGCCTCGTCACCACGGCCTACCGCCACAAGGGCCGTCCCGTGGGCGTGCTCGGAATCCTGGGGACCAAGCGCATGGCGTATCCCCGCATGATGAGCCTGTTGAGCTATTTGGGCGAGCTCGTCAGCCACAAGCTCGAGGGTTGGAGCGAGGAAGATTCATGAGCGCCTCCGAGGCCAAGGGCGACGCCGCCGCGCCGTCTCCAGCCCCGACGCCGTCCGCGGCGGCGCCTGAGGGTCCCGACTATTTCAACCAGCTGCTCATGCTTAAGGCGGAGTTTGAAAACTACAGGAAGCGCGTCGACCGGGAGCGTCCCGAGTATTACCGGAGGGGGAGGGCCGAACTGTTGCTGAAACTGCTTCCGATTTATGATCTCCTGCGGCGGGCGCACGAGCAGATTCAAGCGTCCCACGCGCAGAGCGATCTCGCCAAGGGCATGGAAGGCATTTTTCGGGAATTCGAAAAGATTTTCAAGGCGGAGGGGGCGGCCCCCATGGACGTCCTCGGCAAGCCCTACGACGCCCGGGCCCACGAGGTCCTGGGGACCGTCGAGGGGGAGGACGCCGCGGAGGGCGTCGTCGTCGAAGTGCTCGAGAACGGCTTCACCTTGAACGGGGACGTTTTGAGGACCGCCAAGGTGCGGGTCACGAAGTCGCGGCAGAAGCAAGAAAAGACGGCGGAGCAGAAGAAAGAGGAGGGAGCATCATGAGCAAGATCATCGGCATCGA
>JAJYFI010000223.1 GCA_021790955.1 bacterium
GAAGGGATTCTCCGGCGCCTTCTCCCGCAAGATGCACCTTCGCAGCTACCCGACGGTTCAGGCGCGCGCGCCCGAGCTGCTCAAGCGGTCCCTGGCCCCCAAGCCGGCGCCGTCCCTCCCGCTCCAGCCGTTCCATTTAAAAACCGGAGCGATCGCCTACGGCGGGGACTTTCTACGATCCAGGCGCGTCCTGCTCCATGGCCGCACGACCACGGTCTCCGTCGCCAAATTCGTCCGCTCCTCGCCGGCGCGGGAGTTCTTCCGCAACGGCGAGGCGCACGAGCTTCTCTTCGTCCAGGAGGGACGCGGCGTCCTTGAGACGGAGTACGGGGAGATTCCCTTCGAGCCGCGGCTCTATCTCGCCATCCCGAAAGGGACCACCCTGCGCCTGAGGCTTGCGACCCCGAGGGCCTTCTTCCTCGTCATCGAGTCCGCCTACCCGATCGAATTTCCCCCCCACTACCTCAACCCGGAGGGCCAGGCGACGCTCATGTCCCCGGTGGTCGAGACGGAGATCGGCCTCCCCAAGCTCCAGGAACCCCAGGACGTCCGGGGTGATTTCGCCGTCCTCGTCAAGCACGGCGGAGGTCGGCTGACTAAGCTCACGCTCGGCCATCATCCCTTCGACCTCGTGGGCTGGGAGGGCGCGCTCTATCCCTTCTCCTTTGAGTGCTCAAGCCACCACTCGATCGCCCGGGAGATCCACACCGCTCCCCCCGCGCGCCAGACCTTCCAATCGGGCTCGGCCCCCCATAACGGCTTTTCGGTCTGCACCTTCCGCGGCCAGATCGAGGGGTGGCATCCCGGCGACATTCCGGCCCCGTACGCCCACTACAACGTCGATTCCGACGAGATGATGTTTTTCTCCGACACAAGCTACGGCGCCCGCCAGGGCGTCATCGAACCCGGCTCGATCACTTTTCACCCCGGAGCCCTTCCCCACAGCCCCCACGGCGACGCCGCGAGGCGCTCGTTCGCCCAACGCGGAAAAATTTCCCATTATCTTGCCGTCATGCTCGACACGTTCTTCGAATCCCTCGATGTCACCCGGGAGGGCTGGGCGTGCGCGCAGAAAAATTATCCATTGAGCTGGGCGAAGGCGGAGGGGGCCGCCGGGGCCGTCCTTTCCGCGTAACCGTCAACGCCGGACCATCCCAAACCATGGACATCGACGTCGCGGCCCTATCCCCCAGGGAGCGCTACGCGCTCCTCATTGCGAGCATCCTCCCCCGCCCGATCGCCTGGGTCTCCACCGTCAACAAGGCCGGAGTCACGAACCTGGCGCCCTTCAGCTTCTTCACCGGCATCACCGGCAACCCGATGTCCCTCTGCTTCGCGCCCGTCAACTCCCGCGACGGGATCGTCAAGGACACTCTCGTCAACATCCGCGAGACCGGGGAATTCGTGGTGAACGTCGTCACCGAGGACAACGTCGAGAAGGCGAATCTCACCTCGGCCACCTACCCCTACGGCGTGAGCGAATTCGAGAAAGCGGGGCTGACGCCCGTCCCGAGCGCCCAGGTGAGGCCCCCGCGCGTCAAGGAATCCCCCATCCACATGGAGTGCCGCGTGCTCCAGATCGTCGCCGTCAGCGACGGCGCCCTCGGGGGCAATCTCGTCATCGGGCAAGTCGTCCAATTCCACGCCGATGACCCTCTCCTCAAGGACGGGGCGATCCCTCACGAGCGGCTCAAAGCCGTCGGACGCCTGGAAGGCGCCTGGTACTCGAAGACCCGGGAAGCCTTCGAGCTCGTGCGCCCCAAGTGAAGATCCTCGTCGTCCAGACCGCCTTTCTGGGCGATTGCGTCCTGACGCTGCCGCTTTTGCGGGAGATCAAGGCCCTTTACCCGGACGCCCATCTGTCGGTGCTGGCGCTTCCCACGACGGCTTCCCTTTTCGAGGAGTTCCCGTCGGTGGATGAAGTCCTGCCGGACGATAAACGCGGAGCGGACTCCGGAATTCTTGGGACGATGCGGCTCATCAAGCGGCTGCGCGCCGGCTCCTTCGACCTGGCCGTGGTCCCTCACCGCTCCTTGCGAAGCGCGCTGCTGGCCCGGCTCGCGGGAATCTCCCGGCGCGTCGGATTTTCAAACAGCGCAGGATGGTTCCTGATGACGCGTCGCGCGCCCTTCAACTGGGGGACGCACGATCTCGAACGGAATTTGCTCCTGCTCAAGTCGCTCGATCCCTCCTTTTCGCCGTCCAAGGCGGTGTGGGACGGGGTGTCGGCCACGGCGGCCTCTCGATCGTCGATCGCCGCCAAATGGGACGATCTCCGCTTGAAGGCTGGGGCGGAGATCGTCGGCCTCCACGCGGGCTCCGCGTGGGCAACGAAGCGATGGCCCGAGGAGCGCTGGGCCGAGCTTTGCCGCAGGCTCAAGGACCGGGGCCTCACGCCCGTTCTCGTCGGAGGCGAGGACGACGCGGCGCTCTCCGGGCGCGTGGCCGCCGCCTCGGGCGCGGTCTCCCTCGCGGGCCAGGCCGGCCTCGGCGAGCTCAAGGCCCTTATGGAGAAATTCTCTCTTTTCATCACGAACGATTCGGGGCCCATGCACATCGCCTGCGCGATGGGCGTTCCCGTTCTCGCGATTTTCGGCCCGACCACCCGCGGCCTGGGCTTTTTCCCCTACGGGGACGAAAACGAGGTCGCGGAGACGACGCTTCGCTGCCGCCCCTGTCCCGGATCCCTTCACGGCCCGATGAAATGCCCTCATGGGCACTTTCTCTGCATGAAGCTCGTGACGGTGGAGGAGGTTTTCTCGCGGGCGATGCGGATGCGGTGTCAGACTTTGAGTTTTTGACTTATGAACGGTTCCCAAAAGTCAAAAACTCAAAGTCTGACACCGGGAGGCTTGAGCGTCGTCATGATCGCCAAGGACGAGGAGGAAAACCTCCCCTCCGCGCTCGAAGGCCTTAAGGGACTGGCGGACGAGATCGTCATCGTCGTGGACGACCGAACGAAGGACCGGACGGCCGAGATCGGCCGCCAGGCCGGGGCCAAGACCCTCCTGCGCCGTTTTGACGGCTTCGGGGCGCAGAAACAGGCGGCGCTCGACATCGCGCCAAAGGCGATCGGAAGAGCGGCGCGTAGGGAAGGGGTGTAGGTCCCGGCCGTCCCCGTA
>JAJYFI010000224.1 GCA_021790955.1 bacterium
CCGGCATCGGCATCTCGAAGGAAGACCTGCCCCGCGTCTTCGAACGCTTTTTCCAGACGGCGGAAGCCAAAAAGATGCGCAAGGGCGGCTTCGGCCTCGGCCTCAAGATCGCCCGGGAGATCGTGCTCCAGCACGGAGGCGACATGGGGGTTGAGTCGGAGCTGGGCAAAGGCTCGCGCTTTTTCTTCACCCTCCCCGTCCCCAAGTGAGGACCGCGACGCTCCAACGGATGCTCCCGCCGGGCGCGGTGACCGTCAACTCGGCCGAGATCGCCGCCTACGGCTACGATGGGGCGCTCGAGCGCGGCCGCCCCGACGTCGTCGCCCTCCCTCAAAGCGCCGAGGAAGTCTCCCGCGTCGTCGCCTGGTGCGCCCGCGAGAGGATTCCCTTCGTCGGCCGCGGCGCCGGGACGAACCTGTCGGGCGGCGCGATCGCCCGCCGCGGCGGGTTGGCCTTGAGCCTCGCCCGGTTGAACCGCCTTCTCGCCGTCGACACGCGCGACCGATTCGCCCTCGTGGAGCCCGGGCTCGTCAACGGCGTCCTGCAGTCGCGCCTGGAGCCCCTGGGCCTTTTCTACGCCCCCGACCCCGCGAGCCTGAGGGTCTCCACCCTGGGCGGCAACATCGCCGAAAACGCCGGAGGGCCGCGCTGCCTCAAATACGGGACGACCACGAACCACGTGCTCGCCCTGGACGCCGTCATGCCGGACGGCTCCGCGGCCTCCTTCTCGATCGACGATCCCGGCCCCGAGATCATGAGCCTTCTGATCGGCTCCGAGGGGACGATGGGCCTCGTCGCCCGCGCCCGCCTCAAGCTTCTCGCCGCCCCCCGGGAAATCGTGACGATGCTCGCGGGCTTTCCCTCGATCGAGGCCGCGATCGAGTGCGTCTCGGCGATCGTCGCGCGCGGGATCGTCCCCCGGGTGCTCGAGGCCATGGACAAGGCGACGGTGGAGACCGTCGAGGCCTACGCCAGGGCCGGCTATCCCCCCACCGAGGCCGTCCTGCTCATCGAGCTCGACGGCGAGGAGGACTCCCTCCGCTTTGAGACCCAGGCCGTGGAAGCCCTCTGCCGGGAGATGGGATGCGCCCAGACGCGCATCGAGACGATCCCTTCCCGGCGCGACAAGCTCTGGGAGGGCCGTCGCGCCGCCTACGCCGCCCTTGCCCGGATCGCTCCGAACGTCCTCGTGGAGGACGGCGTCGTCCCGCGACACAAGCTCGCCGAGATCGTCCGCCGCATCCAAGAGATCGCCCGGGAGCACGCCGTGCGTCCCGCCCTCCTGTTCCACGCCGGCGACGGCAACATCCACCCCAACATCCCCTACGACGAGCGCGATGCGGCGCAGACGGCGCGCGTGAAGGCCGCGGGCTACGACATCCTCAAGGCCTGCGTCGCCTTGGGCGGGAGCATCTCCGGCGAGCACGGGATCGGCACCGACAAGAAAGACGCCATGCTCTGGCAATTTTCGACCGCGGAACTGCTCCTCATGGGCCGCATCCGATCGGCCGTCGATCCTTGGGGGATCGCCAACCCGGGCAAGCTCCTGCCGGACCAGCCCGAGAAGGCCGCTCCCCTCCGGCCCGCCCGGAAGCTGTCCCCCGAGTCGCGCCAGATCATCGAGATCGTTCGCGGCCTCGCCGAGCGCAAGCTTCCCGTCGCGATCCGGGGAAGCGGCTCGAGGCTCTCCGCCGTCCCCGAGGGGCTGCGCGAGCTGCGCACGACCGCGCTGACAAGCGTCCTTGAGATCGACCGTGGAAACTACACCGTTTCGGCCGAGGCGGGGATCTCGATGGCGCTCCTCGATCGGGAGCTCGCCAGCTCGGGCCTTTCGCTCGGAATCCCTCCCCTGGGCGGCACGCTCGGGGGCGCCATCGCTTCGAAGGCCTGCCCCTCCCTGCGCGACGATCTCCTGGGACTGCGCCTTCTTCTTGCCAACGGCGAGGTGGTGGAGTTCGGATCGAAAACGATGAAGAACGTCGCGGGCTACGACCTGTGGCGGCTCCTGCTCGGCTCCTGGGGAACCTACGCCCTCATCCTGGACGCCACCCTCAAGCTGCGTCCTCGATCCTCGGCCCCCCGGCCGCGCCCGCTGCCGCCCCCTCGCTCCTTCGCCGCCAACGCCTGGGCCCGCCGCGTGAAGGCCGCCTTCGACCCGGACAACCTGTTTAATCCGTGGCTCGCCGAGCCCTTGCAAAGCTCCGCATGACGCGCCGCCTCCCGACGCCGAGCGCGGCCGCCCCGGAGCCGCCCGTGAAAATCTTCAGCGTCACGGAGCTCAACTGGCGCCTGCGCCAGGTCCTCGAGGACGCGATGCCCGTCCTCTGGGTCGAGGGCGAGATCTCAAACTGGCGCGTCTACTCGGGCCACGCCTATTTCACGCTCAAAGACGAGCAGTCCGCGATCCGCGCGGTGCTCTTCCGGGACAAGGCGGAGTCCCTCCCTTTCGAGCCCAAGGACGGGCTCAAGGTGCTCCTCCACGTGCGCGTCTCCCTTTACGCCAAGCGCGGGGACGTGGAGCTCGTGGCGCTCTCGATGGAGCCCCGGGAAAAAGGCGCGTTGTGGCTCGCCTTCGAGCAGTTGAAGGCGAAGCTCGCGGCCGAGGGCCTCTTCGACGACTCCTGCAAAAAGCCGCTCCCGCCCTATCCGAGGAGCGTCGGGCTCGTGACCTCGCTTGAAGGCGCGGCGGTTCGGGACATGCTCTCGGTGCTGCGCCGGCGCTGGGAGGGCCTGAGGATCCTCATCTATCCCGTCCGCGTCCAGGGAGACGGCGCCCCGGACGACATCGTCCGGGCCCTCGGGGACTTCAACCGCGGGTTTCCGGAGACGGACGTCCTCCTCGTCGGGCGCGGGGGCGGCTCCTGGGAAGACCTCCAGGCCTTCAACACGGAGCCCGTCGCGCGCGCGATCGCCGCCTCGCGCATCCCGGTCGTCTCCTGCGTCGGCCACGAGACCGACACGACGATCGCCGACTTCGTCGCGGACATGCGCGCTCCCACCCCCTCGGCGGCCGCCGAGCTCGCCGCGCCTGAGAAGCGCGATCTCCTGGAAGAGCTGCGCGCCCTCGAGGAACGGATGCGCTCGGCGCTCGATCGTC
>JAJYFI010000225.1 GCA_021790955.1 bacterium
ATGCGCTGGCTTGAGCGCGCGGCGTCGACCACGGCCTCGCCGTCGAAAGGCTGCAAAGTTCCGGCGTTCATGACCCGGGCCCTGAATCCCCGCCTCTCCATCTCCTGACCGGCGCGGATCGCCTCGGGAACGGTCCCGCCGCTCGCGAAAATGGTGGCTTGCAGGCGGGCGGCGCCGACCTTCGGCTTGAACACCTCGTCGGCCCGGCCCAGCTGGAATTCGTAGCCGTCGCCGTGGCAGTCCGCAAGCTTCTGGCGCGTCAGCCGCAGATAGACGGGCCCTTCGTAATCGAGCATCCACCTCACCGCTTGGCGGGTCTCCCGGGCGTCGGCCGGTTGGAGGATGACCATCCCGGGGAGAGGCCTCAAGGCCGCCACGTCCTCGAGGCCCATTTGGGACGGCCCGTCCTCGCCGATGCCGAGTCCGGCGTGAGTCCCGACGAGCTTGACGTTCGTGCGGTTGTAGGCGACGGCGACGCGGATCGTCTCCAGACGCCCCGCGAGAAAGCAGGCGAAGCTCGTCATCACGGGGATTTTCCCGCACAGCGCGAGGCCCGCGCCGACGCCCACCATGTTCTGCTCGGCGATGCCCAGTTCGAGGTGCCGTTCGGGAAATTTCTTTAAGAAGGGCTGCGTCATCGTGGATTTCGAGAGGTCGGCATCCAGCACCACCATCTGAGGGTAACGATCGGCGAGCTCCAGGATCGCCTCTCCGAAGGCCTCGCGGGTGGCGACGCCGGCCGTCACGCCAACTCCTTTAACGCGCGATCGAGCTCGTCTTTCTTGGGGGCCTTCCCGTGCCAGGCGGGATCGTTTTCCATGAAGGAAACGCCCTTCCCCTTCACCGTGCGCGCCACGATCACGTGCGGCCTCCCCGAAGCGCCCTTCAGCGCCGACTCGAAAACGCGCTCGACGGCGGCGAAATCGTGGCCGTCGACCTCGACGGCGTCCCAGCCGAAGCTGCGGAATTTCTCCGGGAGGGGCTCGACGTTCATGACATCCTTCACGTGGCCGTCGATCTGGCCGCCGTTGGAATCGACGATGGCGATGAGGCGGTCGAGGCCGAACTTGGGCGCCGACATGAAGGCCTCCCAGCACTGCCCCTCCTGGAGCTCGCCGTCGCCCAGGACGGCGAAGACGCGGCAGCTTTTCCGGTCCATCTTCCCGGCCAAGGCCATGCCGACGGCGATCGAAAGGCCCTGTCCCAGGGATCCCGTCGACGCCTCGATGCCGGGGAGCCGGAGCCGGTCGGGATGCCCCTGCAGCGGACTTCCCAGCCGGCGCAGGGTCCACAGCCTCTCCCGGGGGAAATATCCCGCGCGGGCGAGGACGGCGTAAAGCGCGGGGCACGCGTGGCCCTTCGAGAGGACGAGGCGGTCCCGCTCCGGCCAATCGGGGCGCTCGGGATCATGGCGCATGACGCGCCAATAGAGGACCGTCAGCAGGTCGATGACGGAAAGCGATCCGCCCGGATGGCCGGAGCCTGCCTCGCAGATCATCGTGAGGACGTCCCGCCGAAGCTCGCGGGCGAGATTCCTCAAATCCTCGCGGGCCTCTTCCTTCACGGCCGTGGGCGCTGGCACGAGCCGATTTTATGAAATTTGATAGAATTCGCGCGCTTCCCTCATGAGCTACGCTGACGACGTCCGCCGCGCGGCCGAGCACGTCCGATCCAGGGCGCCGGGCTTGGCGCCGCGTCTGGGCCTCATCCTGGGAAGCGGCCTCGCGGGCGCGGCGCCGCAGATCGAAGGGGCCGTCTCCATCCCCTACGGCGAGATTCCAGGCTTCCCTACGACCGGCGTTCCCGGCCACGAGGGCGTTCTCATGCTCGGCCGCATGGGCGCGGCCTGCGTCGCGGTCCTCAAAGGACGGCTTCACTACTACGAGGGCCACGCCATGGAGGCCGTCGCCTTCCCGACGCGCGTCCTGGGGACGCTCGGGGTCGAGACCCTCGTCATCACGGCGGCGGTGGGCGCGACGAAGCCGAAAATGCGCCCCGGGCATCTTGTCATCCTCAAGGACCATATGAACATGATGGGATGCAACCCCTTGCGCGGCTCGGACGCCGAAGCCTTCGGTCCGCTTTTTCCCGATCTCTCCGCGGTCTATGATCCGGCTTTGCGCCGCTTGGCTCTCAAGCTCGCCCGCCGCAACCGCTTCCCCGTCCATGAGGGCGTCTACGCGGCGCTGAGCGGCCCCAGCTACGAGACGCCCGCCGAGGTTCGAGCCTACCGCCTCCTCGGCGGCGACGTCGTCGGCATGTCGGTCGTTCCCGAGGCCGTCTGCGCCAAACAGATGGGCATGAAGGTCGCCGCCGTCACCTGGGTCTCCAACTTGGCGGCCGGGCTCTCGCGCGTCCCGCCGCGCCACGAGGAGGTCCTCGCGATCGGCCTCCAAATTTCGGCGCGGCTCAAGAAGCTTATCGAAGATTTCCTCCCCCGGTGCGCTTAATCGACGTCATCGAGAAAAAGGCGCGCGGGGAACCGCACTCCATCGAGGAGCTGCGCTTCATCGCGCGGGCGGCGGCGTCCGGGACCGTCCCCGACTACCAGCTCACCTCGTGGCTCATGGCGGTGCGGCTGCGAGGGATGGCCGCCCAAGAAACGGCCGATCTCACCCTCGCCATGGCGGAATCAGGCGACCGGCTCGACTTTTCCTCCCTCCCGGCTCCCAAGGTCGACAAGCATTCGACCGGGGGCGTCGGCGACGGGGTCTCCCTGCTCTTGGCGCCGCTCGCCGCCGCGGCGGGCCTCGCGGTCCCCATGATGAGCGGCCGGGGATTGGGGCACACGGGCGGCACCTTGGACAAGCTGGAGTCCATCCCGGGCCTGCGCGTCAAGCTCTCCGTCGCCGAGATCACGTCCCAGATGTCGCGCCTCCACGTCTGCCTCTTCGGCCAGACGGAGACCCTCGCGCCGGCCGACCGAAAGCTCTACGCCTTGCGCGACGCGAGCGCGACCGTCGCCTCCCTCCCCCTGATCGTCTCGAGCATCCTTTCCAAGAAGCTCGCCGAGGGCTTGGACGCCCTCGTCCTCGACGTCAAGGCCGGATCCGGAGCCATCTTCGAGAGGCCCGAGCACGGCCTCGATCTCGCCAAG
>JAJYFI010000226.1 GCA_021790955.1 bacterium
CTTGCGATCCCCGGGACGATCGCCCATTGGTATTTGGGGCACATCGATTGGACCTTGGTCCTGGCCCTGTCCGTCGCCACCATCCCCATGTCCTATATCGGAGCCGATCTGGCGCTCAAAATGAAAAGCGCGGCCCTTCTTAAGCTTTATGGAGCCGGACTTTTCCTGTTCGGCCTTTATGATTTAATCCACACCTTGCGCCTCTGAGGCTTCCCCAGCCCTTTCCGTCGTGTGGCGCTACGGCGAGGTTCCATGCTAAACTTCAAAGCAACGGCATGCCCGCCACGGACCGAGCTTTCGAACCAGTCCTCCCTCCGCAGCGCATCCTGGTTCCCGTCGACTTCTCGGAGCCGAGCCTCGGCGCCTGGGCGTTGGCGCAATATCTCTCCCGCGCGGTTAAAGCCGCCGTCGAGGCCGTGTTCGTCTACGAGCCCGGCGCCGGCTCGGCCGATCCCGTCATCCCTGCCGATCTTTTGAATGAGGCGCGCAAAAAAGCCCTCGAAGAGGAGCTCCGGGGCAAGCTCGGCAAGGATGTCTCCATCACGATCCAAGAGGGCTTCGCCAGCGAGGAAATCCTGGGCGTCGCGTCCCGAGGCTCCGGCGCCGACATGATCGTGATGGGAACACACGGGCGCACGGGCGCCGCCAGGGTGCTTCTTGGCTCGGTCGCCGAAAGCCTTTCCCGCCTCTCGCCGGTGCCGCTCCTGACCCTTCGAGGTTCCTGGAAACCCGTGCGATCCATCCTCGCGCCGGTCAATTTCGCTCCTTACGCCCTCCGGGGGCTCGCCTCGGCGGCCAAGATGGCCGCCGCCTTGGGCGCCCGGCTTGACGTCCTCTACGTCGGAAAGCCCCCGTCGGCCGCGGATAAGAAAAACTTCGACAAGACCGCGGAGGCGATCGCCGCGTCCTTCTCGGGACGCGCGCCTTCCTTAATTATCCGAGGCGGGCATCCCGTCAACGAAATCGTCGAAGCCTCCAAAGCCTATGATCTCGTCATCCTCGTGGCCCACCGGAAGTCCATCCTGGAAGACATCGTCCTAGGGACCACCGCGGAGCGGGTGATCCGGCACTCGGCCGTCCCGGTCCTTTCGTTGCCCGCCTGACAGCAGCCAAACAACTGGCAGCTCTTTCATTTCCATGCTACACTACACCCGGTATGGACTCCGCCGTATTGGTGCTTAATCGCAATCTCTACGCCGTCCAGGTCGCCAGCTGGCAGCGGGCGCTCAACCTGCTTTACATGGGCCGGGCCCAGGTCGTGGACGGCAATTACCAGACCTACGATTTCTCCGATTGGCTTGCGCTTTCGAGGAAAATCAAGGAGCATCCGGCGGGCTTCATCCACACCCCGAGCATCCGCATTGCGATCCCGGAGGTCATCGCTCTCAAGTTCTTCGACCGGGTCCCCTCCCACGGCGTTCCCTTCACCCGACGCAACATCTACCAGCACTACGGCTACCGCTGCTGCTATTGCGGCGAGCGCTTTCCCACGAGCGAGCTCAACCTCGATCATGTCGTCCCGCGGTCCCGCGGCGGCGGCACGGACTGGTCCAATATCGTGACCGCCTGCATCCCCTGCAACCTGAAAAAGGGGAATCGAACCCCCGAGGAAGCGGGCATGCGCCAGGTGATCAAGGCCTCCCGCCCGAAGCTCCATCGCGCGCTCGCCTTCATGATTCGCTCCCCCGTCCGCATCCGTGTCTCCTGGCAGCGCTTTATCGACAAGGCCTACTGGGACGGGCTCATCGAAGAAGAGCCTTAACCCCAACAACGCCGCGGCGGCCGCAACCGCCGCCGTCCAAGAAGATGGCCGACATCCTTTATCAAGACGTCCGCGTCATCGCGGCCTCAAAGCCAGCCGGCCAGCCCGTCATCCCGGGCCGCGGCGAGATCGGCGAACCCCTTCTCCAAGAACTGTCGCGTTTTCTCAAGGCCCGGCTCTATGCCGTCCATCGCATCGACCGGCCCGCCTCCGGAGCGGTCGTCTTCGCCAAGGACCCGCAAACCCACCGCCTTCTCTCGGGGCTCTTTGAAACCCGCCGGGTCGCGAAAAAATACCTCGTCCTCGTCGCCGGACACGCTCCCGAGGAGGGCGCGATTGACGCCCGCCTTCGCCTCTACGGTTCCGGGCGAACGGCCGCGGACGCGCGCGGCAAACCCTCCCTCACGCGCTACCGCACGATCGAGCGCTTCATCGGGGCCTCCCTGGTTGAGGCCTCTCCCGAATCGGGCCGGCGCCATCAAATCCGCGCGCACCTATTTTCCATCGGGCACCCCATCGCGGGCGATCCGCTCTACGGCGACAAGCGGTCGGCGGCGCTGGCTCCTCGGCTCATGCTCCATGCGAGCGAAATCCTATTCAAGGGCCTGCTTTTCCCGCCGTTCCGGGCGCCCCTGCCGCCCGACTTCCAGGCGGTTCTCGACGGTATGCGGTCGGACGCAAAAGGGATCGCCCCGGCGGGGCGACGAGATGAATCCGGGCTAATCGATTGAGATCAGCTTGATCCGGTAGCTGCGGCGGCGACCGCCCCGCAACGTCTGGACCGTCACGACGTCGCCCACCTTGTAGGGCTCCAGGGCGTGAAAAAGATCGTCGTAATCCTTCACGGGCTTTCCACCGACGGCCGTAATGATGTCGCCGACGATCACCTGCCCGGTCAGAGGATCCTGATGGATACCTCTAAGACCCGCCGCATGGGCGGGAGCGGAACGCTTGACCCAGCGCACGGCCACCCCCGCCACATTCCCCAACAGCTCATACTGCTGGCTTGCGCTGAGAAGGGCGATGCCGAGCCCGGGGTGGATCACCCGACCGTAGCGGATAAGCTGGGGGACGATCGCCTTGATGGCGTCCACGGGGACGGCGAAGCCCACCCCGGCGGAGGATCCGGACTTCGAGAAAATCATCGTGTTCATCCCGATGAGGCGGCCGCTCGAATCGAGCAGCGGCCCTCCGGAGTTGCCGGGATTGATCGCGGCGTCCGTCTGGATCATGTTCTGGATCGTGATGCCGCCCACGCCCTCCATTTCGCGTCCGAGGGCGCTGACGATCCCCTTCGTCAAGGTGTGGTCGAGGCCGAAAGGATTCCCGATC
>JAJYFI010000227.1 GCA_021790955.1 bacterium
CTTCGCCCAATTCCTCAATAAGAATCTTGGAGCAGCGAAGCGGGCCGGCCCGAACGTGGTCGTGACGCTTTCCCGGCACATGGGACTTTTCCGGTATTTCACGATGCCCGCCGCGGAGAGCAAGTTCTGGGCGACGGCGGTGCGTCTTGAGATTAAAAAGCACGTTCCCTTGGCGCTCGAGACGCTGAAGTTCGATTTCCAGGTCATTCAGCAGAAGGGGGCCGGGGCGTCCAAGATGCGGCAAGGCGTTCTGACGGCGGTGACGGGCAAGGATACCGTCGGGAAGATCGAAAAGATCATCTCTGCGGCCGGGCTGAAGCTGGCCGGGGTCGAGGTGGCTCCGTGCTCCATCGCGCGTTTGTGGGATAGGCTCGACACGCCTGACGCCAAGGCGGAGAGCCAATCCTACGCCCACGTCCTTGTGGACGCGACAAGCATGAGGTTTTTGGTCATCGACCGCGGCGTCCCGGTCCTTTTTCGGGAGCTCCTTTGGACCCAGGCGCCGCCCTCGGTCGAGGCGCTGCGCAGGATCGAGTTCGCCAACTCCTTGCGTTTCGCCGCCGAGATGCTCGGCGCCGCTCCGGTGTCGCGCGCTCTCGTGAGCGGGCGCCTTCCGGACATGCCGGCGTGGAGGGAAGCCTTGGCCCAGGATTCCGGGGTGCCCGTCGAGGATGCCGACATCGACGCGCCGCTTGGTTTGCGGGGAGGAGATTGGGCCGCCTACGCCGCGGTCGGCGCCGCGGCGAAATTCACGGTTCGTAACGCCGTCGCGGTCGACGTCGGCCAGGCGAATAAAGTCAGCGAGGAGGAGGTTCGGGCCGCTAAAAATATCTTTATCGTTTCGGCCGTTTTAACCGCGTACTTCATCATTTCCGGGGTTTATCATCAAGCGCTTTACATGATCCGGTCCCAGGACCTGGGCCGTTACCACCGGGAACCGCGTCTCGAGGCCATTTTCAAGGGCAAACGGGAACGAGACATCCAGACCATGATCAAAGCCATGCAAGGGCGGGCCAACACCTTTGACGCGATCAACGGCGGGGCGGGCAAACTTCGGCCTTCGCTCGTTCTCGCGGAGCTGGCGAAGAGCCTCCCGCCGGAACTCTGGCTGACGGACATCAAGTTCGAACGTCCGCTGAAACTCGGCAACGGGCCTGAAAGCCGCGGCGAGCCCTCGAAGTTGACTCTCTCCGGCTACGCCCGCGCCGCCAGCCGCGACGAGGAGGCGGCGCTCGTCCTCAAATTTAAGGAAGAACTTCTGAAATCGAAGGATATCGGGACCTCTCTGGGGCATGTCGATGTCACCATGAACAGGAAAGAGGAGCAGTTGGCTGCGACGCGGCTGGCGCATGGCCCGGAGTTCCGCCAGCAAACAGCGTTCACCTTCACGATGACTCCGCCCAAAGCGGGGTCCGGGATGATGCGCTAGCCATGGACAAGATCAACGCCTTGATCGGGCGGTTTTTCGAGGCCGTCGCACACGAGACGAAGTTGACGATCGGCGTCGTCACCGTGAGGGGAGTGGGCCGTTTCGGCCGCGCCATCGTGATCGCGGGATGCATCGCCTTGGGGGCCTACCAGTTGGTTTATGTGCCCGCCGCCGCCAAAGAGCAGCTTTACGCCGACGAGCTCGACGCGGCGAAGCTGGTCGCGCAATATGAGGATCAATACAAGGCTCTTGAGGAGCGTATTGCCTCGGGCGTGCCGTTGCTGGCGCCGACGCGAGAGAAGGAAGGCTGGCTCTCGAAGGCGATCCTGGCGACGCTTAACAAGGAACATCTCGAGCCGGATATGATTTCGGCCGGCGGCGAAAAGGCCCCCCTCGGCGCCGGGGTGATCGTCCAAGACGCCACCGTGAAGTTCAAGGTGCCCTTTAAGAATCTCGTCGCCTGGCTCGAAGAGGTCGAAAAGACCCGGCCCGCCCTTTTCATCGACACTCTCCACATGGCAAAGCTGGATAAGCCCATCGGCGTGAACCAGGTCGATTGCACGGTGGACGCCTTCTTCGACGTCGGGGCGCAGGCGGCGGGGCCCGGAGTTCGTCGATGAAAAGAGGCGGAATCTGGGTTTGGGCGGTGTTGGCCGTTGCCCTGGCGATTCCCGTCATGACCCTTATTGAATCGGCGCGCATCGGCGGCCGGCCGGCAAAGCCTCTTCCGCGCGCCGGCCAAGCATCGGCGCGCGCGCAGGCGCCTTTTCAGCGTCCGGCCTCAGCTACGGAAGCGATAAGACCGGTCGGCGCGGCCCAAATGGCCGGGCATCCTCTAGCTGTTCTCCCCGAGACTACAAGGGGGCGGCCCGCCGTCGCGTCGGTGTCGACGCCAACGGCCGTTGCCCGTTTTCCCGGCCATCGAGGCCCTCTGGCCCAGCCCGCTCTCCCGGGGCAGGGCGTGAGCGGGGGCGTGCCGTTGAGACCGGGCGTGGCCATTTCGTCGGAAAACGTCGCCCGGATTGCAAGGGACCCGACCTTGTCTCCGGAAGACATCGAGGCTTTGAAGCCGAAGAAAGCGGCCCGGCGATCCAAGAAGCCCAAGGTCAAGCGGGTCGATCCCGAAAAGATATTCAAGAAGTTGGTGGCCGCGGTGGAGTTGCAGGCCATCATCACGGCGGACGGCGCGAGCAAGGCGATTATCAATGGGGATACGATAGGCGTGGGAGGCGTCGTCAGGGTGGGAACTCAGGCGCTCCGGATCATTAAAATCACCGACGCGGGAGTCGTTTTTTCTTGGAAAAGGTGGCGAGCTCTCAAATCCTTGAAAGGCGGATTGGAGTAGAGGAGGACACCATGATCGACACGGCGAAATGGCTGCAACGATTGGGCAATACTGCTACTTCCATCTTGAGGAGGGGGACCCGTGCCCTCCGAAGGATCACGGCCTTCGTCGCCGCCTTGCAGATGCTCTGGGAAGCCTCCGCGGGATTGTCGTGGGCCCAGCAGCCCTATCCGTCCCCGCAACAGAGCCAGTCTTCCTCCGGACAGGGCGGCCCATCCGCCGTTCCTCAGCAGGTGCCGGCTGCCGCCATTCAGCCGTCGGCCCAGCAAAGCGCGATACCGACGCCGCCCGGC
>JAJYFI010000018.1 GCA_021790955.1 bacterium
TACTGGAACAGGCGGAGATGGAGAAGCTGGGGATGGGCGCGCTGCTGGGGGTGGCGCAGGGCAGCGCGGAACCGCCGGCGCTGATCGTGATCCGGTACAAGCCGGTGGAGGCCAAGGGCAATGCACACCTGGGGTTGGTGGGGAAGGGCGTGACGTTCGACTCGGGCGGGATTTCGATCAAGCCGTCCGAGGGCATGGAGAAGATGAAGTACGACATGTCGGGCGGAGCGGCGATGATGGGCGCGATGCGGGCCATCGCGCAACTGAAGCCGGCGACGAGGGTGACGGCGTTCGTGCCATGCGTGGAGAATATGCCGGGGGCCAGGGCGCAAAGGCCGGGGGACATCGTGACGGCGATGTCGGGGAAGACGGTGGAGGTGATCAACACCGATGCGGAAGGGCGGCTGATTCTGGCGGACGCGATGGCGTACGCGCGGAAGCAGGGCTGCACGCACCTGGTGGACGCGGCGACGCTGACGGGCGCGATCGTGGTGGCGCTGGGGCATTACAACGTCGGGTTATTCGCGAGCGACGACGGGCTGCGGGCGCACGGGGACGTTTTTCGCTTGCGAGGCGGCGGGGATTTCCCCGGACATCCTCTGCCTTTCCAAGGGCATCACGGGCGGGACGATGGCCCTAGGGGCGACGCTCGCGAGCGAGGAGATATTCCGGGGCTTCTGGTCGAGGGACCGCTCCCGCGCCTTCTTTCATGGCCATTCCTACACGGCGAACCCCATCGCCTGCAGCGCCGCTCTCGCCAATCTGAGGATCTTCGATGAAGAGCCCGTCGCCGAGCGGATCGCCGCGCAGGCCCGCCTGCATGCCGCCGAGCTCGAGCGCTTCTCCCGGATCCGGGGACGCCCGGTCGCGACGCGCCGGACGGGAACGATCGCCGCGATCGAGATCCCGCGCGGCGACGCCGGGTATTTGAGCCGGCTCGGCCGCCGGCTTTCCCGTTTTTATCTTTCGAGGAGCGTTCTTCTGCGACCGCTCGGGAACGTCGTCTATCTGATCGCCCCCTACTGCAGCACCCCCAAGGAGATCCGTCATGCCTACGACGCTATCGAAGAATCGCTCGATCTCGCTTAAAGCTTTCCTTGAGGAGGCCGTCGCCGATCACCGGCGTCACGCCCGGTTCCTCAACACGCTGTCCTTCCTGGAGCATCTGGGTTCGCGCAAGATCTTTCTCAGCCATCGGCGCTCGACGCTGCCGGGCGGCGTGCTTCAGCATCTGGCGGAGGAGACCCGGCACGCCTCTTTTTTCAGGAGGCACGCGGAGAAGATCGGGGGCCGGCGTCTCGCCTACGTTCCCGACGACATGCTCGCCATGGCGTCGTCCTTTTATTATTTCGAGAGGCTCGACGCCCGGATCGCCCGCCTCGCGGGGGAGGAGCGCGATCTTCCGTATTATTATGTGAGCCTCGCGATCGAGAGGCGGGCTCTGGAGCTGTACCATCGATACGAGGAGGTCCTGGAGAACGCCGGCCGGCCGCTGACCCTCAAGAGCCTCCTTGCCGAGGAGCGAAGGCATCTGGCCGAGATGGAGGAGGCCCTGAAGGACAGGGACGCCCGCCATGCCGAACGGAAAAGCTCCTGCGCCGCGATCGAAGGGCCGCTTTTCGAGCGCTGGTTTCGCGCCGTCTCCTTCGCCCCGTAAACGTAAAGGACAGGGCAGATCGTCGTCCGCCCTGCCTTTCTTGGCCGGTGCGGCGTTACGATGGGCTCAGGTTAGAGCCCCGCGTCGTCCTCCGGCCGGCAGCCTTCCGGGTCGGAAGGTCTGCGTCAGGCTTTCGGGAGCGTCCTCCCGTCCACCTTCGCTTTTAAATGCCGCAACGTTCCGGCCCCGAGCGTTCCGGACGGCGGTCGCCGAAGGGCCTAGGAGGGTTTTGGGTCCTAGGCCCTTTGACGGGGCTTGGCCAAGCTGATATAAAAGGAAAGAATGAAGAACAGCTATCGAGCGATCCCGCGCCTCGCCGCCGTCCTTGCCTTAGGCTGTCCCTTCGTTTTCCCCGCCTCTGCCGCCCAGATCGACCTCCACTCCCACAGCTACTGCTCGGACGGCATCCAGACGCCCGAGTCGATGGCCGAGGACGCCAAGCAGGCCGGGATCGACGTCTACGCGTTGACGGACCATGACTCGACCGCCTGCCTCGATCGCGCCCGGTCGAAGGCCCGGGAATTGGGGGTGCGCACCATTCCCGGCATCGAGGTCAGCGCCGAGGACGACAGCATGCACATCCTCGGCCTCGGTATCGACTCCGACAACGGGGCTCTCAAGAGCCTGCTCGTCAACACGAGCCAGGAGCGCCGCAACCGCTTGAAGGCGATCTTGCGGAAGCTTTCGCAGATGGAAAAGCCCGTCGATCTCGAGCAGGACATCCTGCTCCCGAAGCTCAATTTCGAGCGCCGCCTCGACGGCCTTCCGCCGCTTCAGAGCTCGCCGGGAGAGGCCGCCCTTCTTTCCCAGATCCGGGGCCAGATCACGCGTCCCGACATCGCCCGGGCCCTCGTGCGCAAGGGCTACGCCTACAATTCCCGCGACGCCTTCGATCGCTACATTGGAGACGACGCGCCCGCGGGAGTCCCGCTCAAGGGCCCGCCCTTCTCGGCGGCGATCGCCGCCATCCACGCGGCGGGGGGGCTCGCCGTCCTCGCCCACCCCTACACGATTTCGAAGTACAAGAAGTTCCCCGTGAGCTTTTCCGGCAAAAGCTTCGCAACCTTCGAGGACTTGGCGAAAACCCTGCTTGAGGCGGGCTTGGACGGCTTCGAGGCCTACCGCCCCAATTGGGAGAAAGATCTCTCGGACGTCAAGCGCCTCCAGAAGATCGCGGCCGACTTCGCGGCGCCATCGGGCCGTGCCGTGCTCTTCACCTCGGGGTCGGACTACCACGGCTACGCCCCCGACGATCCCAACCGCCTGGGGGCCAGGTCCCTCGGGGTGCCGGACGTTCCCGAGGACGTTCAGGCCCAGATGATCCAGGCCCTCGCCCGGGTTGCGCGCTGAGGGAGTGGATCGCGACAGCGTTCGCGCCTTTCGGGGCCGAGTCTCCTTCTCCGCTGGTTTATGCAGCAGAAAGCCTTTCGCTTGCCGCCTATGAAAAATTAGTCCATACTGGGGACGAAGGCCGGGCTTTGAAATTAGTCTCATATAAAATTGACATTCCTGCCGATCTCATTGAAGAGCAAAACCGCAGAAACCTGCCATCCAATTGGAAAGAACTCCCTGCCCCGAAAGCTACGAAAGACGTAGGAAGCAAATGGGCGCAGGATTTCCGCTCCGCTGTCCTGAAGGTGCCATCAGTTCTAATTGAAACCGAGTTTGACTATCTGCTGAATCCACTGCATCCTGATTTTAAACGCGTTAAGATTTCTTCGGCAGAAGCTTTTCAGTTTGATGGCCGTGTTTGGTGAAAAAAGCTGGATCGCCTCGAACTCTGGGGAGCGGCCCTTAGATTATAAAACGGTGATTTTTAGATGGAAAAACGTGGTGGACGTGCGGGGATTTGAACCCCGGACCTCCTGCATGCCATGCAGGCGCTCTCCCAGCTGAGCTACACGCCCATGGAGGAAACGACGGTATATTTTACAAGACTTTTTCCGTATTCGCCCGCCCGACCAGGGCTTCCTCTTCGATCCGGTGACGCTCTTTGTTCCCAACACCGCGCCCGTCCCGAACGCCTCCGTCGCCATCCAGATGCTCTCAAACGGCCATACCCGCACGATCCTCGCGACGGCCAGGGGAACAGAGGGAGGCTGGAAAACCTTGGAAGGGACGGCCTAAAGTGTACGTAGATGAGTATCCCGAATAAGCTGAACCGCTACACCGTACTGCGCACACGTGCTCGCTTTTTCTTAAGCCGCGCTTTATTGGGCAAGGTGCTGTTTGCCGGGGCGGTTGCTTTTTTGGGTCTCCTTGTCGTCGAGGGCAGCTTGGAATATTATGGGGTCCTTCAAGAGTTGCGAATGGACGCCGCGCAGGCGCATAGGCCATTTTATTGGTGGTCTTTTCACACTTATTCTGGAACGAGGCTTAAGGAACACTTCCCCGGCGCTCCGCATGAGGGAATTCTTAAGTTGCAACTGACCCCCGCCATGGGATATAAAAATATGCCGAACCAAAAGACAGCCTATTTTTCTATCGATGGCTCGGGATTGCGGGGCTCCCGATCACCCAACAATGCCGCGTCGCGAGTCGTATTGCTGGGCGGCTCGACAGCTTTCGGTACGGGGCTTGATTCCGATGCACAGACCTTTGCCCACCAAATTGAAGTTGTTTTGCCGAAAACTCGCGTGCTGAATGCGGGAGTGATCGGGTACGAGTCCGGACAGGAGCTTGTCTATCTGGTCACAGAACTCATAGACCAGCGTCCGGCGCTGGTGATAACTCTCGACGGAGTCAATGACTTCGCAGAGAGCTACCAGCCTTCTTTTGACAGAATGACGCACGGGTTTGCCAACTTCAACGTTATTGATGATCAGATCGCCGCAGCGGAAAAGCAATTTTCACGGCCATTAATTGAGAAGTTACTAAGCCTGCATAAATTTCTTTTTATCAGTCTCGAAGAAAGAATGAAGCTCGGTGCGGCGGCCATATCTTTTCCCCTGCGTCAAGGGAAAATCGGGGAGAATATAGTCATCGCGGCACGAAACTATGCGGCCAATATCCACAAGATGTCCGGCATCGCCCATTACGGAGGCGCGAGATTCCTATGCGTGATTCAGCCGTTTCGTGCGCTGAATAATCGTGACGACGAACGCTTTGGCAAGGGATATCGAAAATTCATCGGCATCGCAGGCAGAGAACTCCACCGGCAAAAAGTGGCGATTATGAACTTGAATTCAACTAAATACAATAAATACTTGAAACCTTCATTTTTCATGGACGAAGTACATTTGGATTACAGAGGCAATGTAGCTATGGCGAGGCTTGTCGCGGAACGGATTCGGAAGCTCCGTCTATTGGGATGGTTTCGAGAAACTCAACTTAACAACGGCCCAGAAAACGGGGGAAGGTCACGCGGCCGTTCCCGGCGCCGCCGCAGTCGATAGACCTTGACGCCGTTTCTCGAGTAGACGAGCCGGGCTTCCTTGAGAAGAGCGCCCATGAGGGAGAGGCATCGCGCCGAATAAACGGGGTTTCCCCGGTCGTCAAGGCGCCGACGGCCCACGAGCACGCAGTCGACGCCCAGCTCCCGGAGCCGCCGTCCTAGCGCGGCCGCGTCCGGGATATTCTCGTAGTCGACGAGCCTCTGCTCGTGCGGCGAGCCCCAGAGGTAATCCGCGTCGAGGTAATAGCCGCGAAGCTCCTCGAAGAGAAGGACGCGCGCGTCGGGGGCGTTCTTGTTGATCGCCCGCTCGGCGCCGTAGAGGGCGAGGGTCCGGTCGAGATAGACGCGGCGCGGCGGCGTCGCGGGCTCCGTTTGCGAGGCGAGCTCAAGGACGGGATAGAGTTCGTTGCCGTTTTGGCCCGCGGGGATGAGCGCGAGGAAGGAAAAACCCAGCGCTCCAGACGCCACGACGGCGAAGACGCCCCGTCGCCGCGCGAGAGCCCCCGCTCCCCAGGCCGCCCCGGCCGCCAGGAAAGCCTGGCAGGGAAATAGGAAGCGCCAGAACTCCGAGGACCAGACGACCGCCAGGGCGTAGAAGGGGACGGGCCAGAGAAGAAAGCGCAGGAGCTCGGGAGGCCTTTCTC
The DNA here is from genome assembly GCA_021790955.1 of bacterium. Classification (GTDB taxonomy): domain Bacteria; phylum Elusimicrobiota; class Elusimicrobia; order UBA1565; family UBA9628; genus JAJZAK01. Next base: position 5,696 of record JAJYFI010000018.1, read on the forward strand.
CCAGGGCGAGCGCCGCGGCGGGGAGAAGAAGGGCGGTCCCGAAGAAAAAGCCCACGCCGTAAGGCCACGTCAGGAGATGGATAAAAAAGCTCCGGGTCATCCCCTCGACGCGCCAGAGATCCGCCGCGAGCCGGGAGGCGCCGAAGCGTCCCCCGAAAAGGATCGGCCAAACCGGGTTCCCGGCCGTCCACCACACCCTCAAAAGCCAAGGCCCGGCGATAAGAAGGACGGGGGCAAGGTAGAGGGCGACGCGACGGAGCCGGGAGGTTTGGGAGGCCTTGGGGCCCGAGAGAAATAGCCAGCCGGCCAGGAGGCCGGCGAAGACGAAGCCGTGGAGCTTGGAGGCCGCCGCGAATCCCGCGAAGGCCCCGGCGAGCGACAGCAACCCGTCACCCCCGTCCCGCCGCCAGCTCCAAAGCGCGGCCATGGCGAGAAACGCAAACAGCGCGAGCGCCCCGTCGCTGTGCGCCTGCCCGGAGAGAGCGAGGAAATTGGCCGACGAGGCGAGCATCGCTGCCCCCGCCCAGGCCTCAGTCTCCCCGGCCTCCTTCCTCAGGAAAACGAAAAGGGCGAGCACGAGGCACCAGGAAAGCGCCCAGTGGAGAAGGGGCGCTGCGGGCTCGAGCTTGAGCGCGATCGCCGCCGCGTAGAGAAGCTCCGTCTGATGCGGCCAATGGCTGTAGCGCATCCAGGGGATTTCCTGGATCCCGCCCCACTTGAGATAGAGCTTGGGCAGCGCCATATGGTAGACGAGGGGATCCCAGTCGACGATCGGGGCGAGGGCGTGGAGAAAGCCGTGCCAAGCCGCGTAGAGAAGGACCGCGCCCAGAAGCGGCGCCCACCGCGGCGCTCGCCCTGGGAGAAGCCGAAGCCTCAAGCGTGCGATTTCCGGCGCGGCCGCCACAAGGAGCGCCGATCCCGCGAGGGCAAAGCCCGCAAGATTGAAAAAGCCCGCGAGCCCCAGAGCGTAAAACAACGTTCCCTCAAGCCCTACGCCGAGCCCCAACGCCCAGCAAGGCGCGAGGGCATCCCCCTCAAGCCTGAGCGGGACCAACAAACGAAGGAGCCTTTTCCCGACGCCCCAGGCGATCAGCAGAAAGGCCGCCGCGACAACGAGGGGAAGAAGGGCCCAGCGTCCGATAAGGAGGATCGAGCGGAGGCCGAAGGCGGCTGGATGCGCGGCGAGGTAGAAAAAAACATGGCGGTTTGACCAAGCGGCCGCGGACGCGGCGAGGAGGACGGCGAGAAGGAGGGCCCGGCGACGGCTCAATGCTTCGTGGGCAAAAGCGAGCAGGCGACCTTGATCTCGGGGGAACCCCGGTCCCCGGCGACCAGGTTCAAGGCGCCCGTCTTCGCGAGCGTCGCCTCGGCGCGCGCCACGGTCGAGGCCGAGGACCAGCTCCCGTGGCTGACGAGCTTGCCGGCGTCGACGATCTGGATGCTCAGCCGTCCCTGCTCCATGCCGAAGGAGACGGAGAGCTTGCGCCCGGAAATGGGCAGAGGGTAGGGCCTGCGCGCGGGACGCGAGAGATCGAGCGCCTTCTTGCCGTCGATCGAGACGGCGCAGCGGACGGGAGTCCCGCCTCCGAACATTCTCGCGGGGCCCTGGGCCCGAACGACGGCCGGCAGCAGAAGAGGCGCGGCGGCGAAAACGGCGAACGATCTCACGGATAGCATCCTAGCAATTCCGCGCCGCTCTGGCGGCGGCGGATGAGCCGGACCTCGCGGCCGTCCACCAGGACTTCCGCGGGGCGGGGCCTCGAGTTGTAGTTGGAGCCCATGGAAAAGCCGTACGCCCCGGCGTTGAGGATGGCGAGGACGTCTCCGGGCTCAAGCGGGGGAAGCCGCATCCCCCGCGCAAGGAAATCCGCCGACTCGCAGACCGGACCCGCGACGTCGACCGGCGTGCGTGGGCCGGGACGTCTCCGGGCGGGGAGGATCGCGTGGCGGGCGCCGTAGAGCGCCGGGCGCACGAAGTCGTTCATCCCGGCGTCGACGACGAGCAGACGGCGCCCGATCGTCTCCTTGCGGTAGAGCAGGCGCGTGAGAAGAGTTCCCGACTCCGCCACCAGAAAGCGCCCCGGCTCGACCGCCAGACGCGCGGGCCCGGAAAGGGAGCCGGCCGCGCGGGAGAGGACGCGGGAGACGCTTTCGAGCGGGAAGCGGCGCCTTCCGGATTCGTCGACGCCGAAGCCCCCGCCGAAATCGAGGAGCTTGACGGGGATGCCGCGGCTCGAAAGCGTGCGCGCCAGGTCCGCCAGGATTCGGGACTCCCGTTCGTAGGGGCGCGCCTCGAAGATCTGGGATCCCAGATGAGAGTGGAGGCCGACGAAGGAAAGCGACGGGTCCCTCGCGGCGCGAAGCGAGAGCCGCAGAGCCTCGCGCGGGCTCACGCCGAACTTGCTGCGGGCGGTGGCGGTCGCGATATGCGGGTGGGTGGAGATCGCGATCGCGGGGTTGACCCGGATCGAGACCCGGGCGCGCCGCCCCATCCCTCGCGCCGTCTTGATAAGGAGGGAGAGCTCTTCTTCGGACTCGACGTTGAAAGCGAGAATCCCTTTCCGAATCCCCGCCCGCATCTCCGCTTGGGTTTTGCCGACGCCCGAGAAGACGATCTTGGGAGGCTGAAAGCCGGCCTTGAGCGCGAGGGCCAGCTCCCCTCCCGAGACGAGCTCGGCCCCCGCTCCCCAACGGGCGAGCAGGCTCAAAATCGCCGGATTGGAGTTCGCCTTGACCGCGTAGCCGATGAGGGAGCCTGCGGGAAAGGCGGCGACAAGCTCCTCCCAGCGCGCGCGGATCAGGGCCTTCGAATAGGCGTAGAGCGGCGTCCCGAAGCGCCGCGCGAGCGCCTCCGCCTCGACGCCCTCGATCATGAGCCTTGGCATGGCGCAGACACAGTACTTTATCGAGGCCCATGGAGGCGACAGGATGGAGCGTGACCTGCCTCATAGTTTCGCGCCCGGGGTTCCTGGTAGCCTAGGACGGTGAGGGCTCTCGCCGTGGCGATGCTCGTGGCGCTCTGGGCCGCGGCGGCCGACGCCGTCCCCGTCGACTTCAACGCGGCCGACCTCTACGTCTACATCCCCTCCTTTTCCTCGCCGGAGCTCGAGGCCGGAGACCGCAGCTTCGTCTCCGGCTCGGGGCGCGACGCGTCCTGGAGCCATGCCCTCGAGGCCGAGTGGGCGCCGAGCCGCTACTGGAAGACGGAGTTCTACGACGTGCTCCAGCAGGACGCGGCACGCCCCCTCGCCCAAGAGAGCGTCGAGTGGGAAAATATTTTCCCCGTCGCGAAGGGGCCTCATTTTAACTCGGGGCTTCTCGTGAGGGGGGACCTGCCACGCCAAGGCGGCGGGCCCCGCACGGGAGGGGTGATGCCGATCATCTCCTCCAAGTTCGGGATCGAGACGCTCACGCTGAACCTTCCTTTCGAGGGGCAGTCGGGCGCCGGGGCCTTCCAAGGGACGCGCTCGGGCTACGCGGCGCGGGAGGTGACTTGGCTCGACCCCTATCTGTCGCCCGCGCTCGAGGCCTTCGGCTGGCCTGGGGTGATCGGCCGCTGGTCTTCGCTTAACGAGCAGACCCAGCTGGGCGGACCCGCGCTCTACGGTCTCGTGCCCTTGAGCCGTGGCCGGGCCCTGCGCTACAGCGCCGTCTGCCTCTTCGGACTCACGAACGCCTTCCGCGGCCGCGTCGTCGTGGGGCGCCTTGAATACCGTTATTGGAACGGCCACAAGGCCCACGCGCTCGAGCCCGCCGAGGATCCCCGCTTTTAGCGGCGACCAGGACCCGCCCGCGACAGCGGCTTGACTCGCGGGCTAAAGGGACATAAGATGCAGACGATGACCCGCCGCCTTGCTTTCCTCGCCGCCGCCCTTCTCGTGGGCGGATGCTCGAAGGCGGCGCCGCGCCCCGAAAAGCCGCTGCCCCCGGCGCCGGTGCCCATCTCGACGGCCGCCGCCGCGGTCCCGATTTCGACGGGCCCCGTGGCGGCAGTGGAGCCCTCCTCCTCCGCCGTCGTCGCCTCGAGCGCGAGCCTGACCGCCGCCGCGGCGCCCGTCAGGCGTCCACGACCTCGCCGCAAGTCGAGACCCGCGCCGCCGGCCCCGCGCCCCGCGTCGACGCCCGTCCTAGCGCCGCCGCCTCCGCCGCCCGCGCCCCGGGCCGTGCCCGCTCCGGCGCCCATGCCCTCGCCGCCTCCGCCGCCCGGCTTCTGGTCGCGCTACGGCCTCTTGATCGTCGCGGCGCTTGCGGCCGCGGTCGCCCTCGGAGCCTATCTTAGAAGGAAATCCTAAGGCGCCTTTAAGTTTTGACGCGGCCGCGAACGACGGGATAGCCCTTCTCCGCCCAGTCCGTCCCGAAGTTGTGCGGAATGTCGAGCGCCCAGGCGTTCGTAAAGCCCATCGCGCGCAGCGCCGCGGCTGCAGGGCGGATATTGGGACAGTGCTTCCACGGGCAGCAGCCGCAATAGATGACGATGAAGGCGTCCCGGGGAAGCGATGCCACGCGCTTTTTGAGGCGATAGAGCCCCTCGGGCTTTGACGCCTGGCCCATATAGTCCGCGCCCGGGATGCGGGCCATGTCGTAGAGCTCGCGAAAGCCCACCTGAAGAACGAGGGGGCGCCTCGCGTCCCCGGTCCTCGTCGAGCCGAGGATCTGCGCGAGCTTGGCGGGCTCGATCAAGGGAATCGCGGTCGAGCGCGCGGGACGCCCGCAGGCCGCGACGAGGAAGGCCGCCGAAAGAAGAAGAGCCGCCTTGAGCCGGGCGCGGGCGCGGGAGCGGGCCTTGCGCTTTTGAATCCTGCGCCGCTCGGCCAGCCGGGGCGAGGTCTTGGGCGAGAGCTTCATCTCGATCTCGTCCGCGAGCTCGCGTAGGGCGAGGAAGCGGTTGAGCGCCAGGCTGCGGGAGGCCTGGCAGCTGACGGCGAGGCCCAGAGGGGGGTAGGAGAGCTGGACGCGGTTGGCGGACTTGTTCACCTTCTGCCCGCCCTTGCCGCCGCCGCGGCTGAAGCGCTCCTCGATGAGCGCGGGCGCGACGGAGAGCCGATTGAGCTTCTCGATGACGGCCGCGAGTTTTCCCGCCGTCACCCCGAAGTCGTGATGGATGTTCACGGTGTCGCGTACACGGCACAAAAAGAAGCCCGCCCTCCGACGCATCGGGGGGCGGGATCCTGATGTCTCGCTCCGCTTTCGGGTTGCTGCGTTGCGGCGCCGGTTGCCGAATTATGGAGTTTAACTCAACCGGCCAACGGCTATTATTTAGCCCCGGTTCCCGAATTTGTCAAGGGGTCTTTCACGACAGGGGTCTTTCACGGAATCGTAACGGGACCCGTCAGTTGCTCATGAGCGAGCGGCCGCGGTAGTTGAAGTAATACGTCAGGGCCACGATGGGGGTGGCGCCGGAGAAATAGTTGTGCTCGTAGGCGGGGAGCATGACCCCGGCCCTCCAGGTCAGCGCTTGGTCGGGGGTGTCGGGCCAGGTCGCCTCCAGTTCGGGCACGATCGAGAGGTAGTTCCAGGGAGCCGCGGTCGCCGCTCCGAACGGCGAGAAGTCGGCTTGATTCTGTCCGAAGGCCTCCACGACGTAGCCGAAAACGTGCTTCTCGTCGAGGATCTGCTCGAAGGCGAGCGAATAGATGAACTGCTGGCCCGGCCGCTCCTGCGCGCTGTCGCAGACGCCGCCGGCGCCGCAGAGGGAGGAGGTGTAGGGGTTTTGAAAGTAGCTCGCCGCCTGGGCGTAGACCTCGAAGGGCTTGAACCGCTTGTGGGCCATGATGAAGAGGCCTTCGAGGTTTTCGTTCTGGGAGCTCACGAAGGAGAGCTCCGTCGCGATCGCCGGCTTCGCGCGCAAGTCGCTCGTGTCCTCGTCCCGGGTGATCTGCCAGCCGAAGTTGAACTGCGTCGCCTCGAAATAGGCTTCCCGCTCGAAGGGGACGATGGGCCGGGAGGCGTAAAAGCCCAGGCGGTGGCCGAGCCCGAAGCCGAAATTCTGCGTGTTCTCCATGAAATAGCGTTTGTCGGG
>JAJYFI010000019.1 GCA_021790955.1 bacterium
GACCCTCCCGCCGATGCGCGCGGCCTCCGCCCAATCGTCCGCCCCGGGCTTCTTATCGGGGGTCAAAAGCCCGCCGATCGCCCCCGAAAGGTAGACGCAGACCCCTCCCCGCCACGCCTCGATATCCCGGCAGGCGTAGGCCGGATAATCCGCCGTCAACTGGAGATTCTTGGGGCCGAGGACCTCCGGGTGGCAGGACCAGTTGAGGATCGTCGCGACCGTTTTCCCCTTCTTCGTCTTGAAGCTCAAAGCAGCAATCCGCGGGTCGATCACGACGGGATCGCGGCTGTCCCGGCACAGGCCGCGCGGATTCAAACGCCCTTCGGCCCCGGCGACCGATACGGGAACCATGCGCCCAGACAGCCTCTTGAGCTCATCGGCGATCGCCTTCTCGATCCTGCGGAGGTAGCGCTCGTCGACCCCGGAGACGCCGGGCCAACGCCCCCATAGCCCGAGCGTGTCCGGCCCCGAATGCGTGTGCGTCGCCGCGACGAAAAGGAAGGTCCCCGGGGCGTCGAAGCCCGCAAGACGCCGCAGGTCCAGAACCTGCCTCCGGAAAAACCCGATGAGATCCAAGGAAACCACCCCCACCTTGAGCCTTCCGTCGGACAACAAGAGGATACGCGCCTCCAGCGGGTCATGGACGCCCGCGGGAGGCCTCCCCGTGGCGCCGAAGCCGGCCATGTAGACCTTTTCGACGCCGAGGCGTGGCGTAATGTCCACCTTGCCGGCGGCCGCTCGCAGAGCGGCGGCGGGGCGCGCCGCCAGAAGGCCCAGCAAGACGAGACTCAGGAGCCGGATCACGCTCTCGCGGAGCCTCCGTGCCGGCATGACATCAGGAGCGGGCAGCCCGGACACTCGGGCTTCGAGCGGCAATGGTTTTTGGCATGAGCGACGAACAGGGCATGCATCTCATTATAGATTTCGTGGCGGCGCGGCAGATGGCCCATGCAAAGGCGCTGGATATCGCCGTAGGACGCCTTGTCCTCGTGGAAATAGCCCATGCGGCCGAGGATCCTCTTGGTATAGGCGTCGACGACAAAGACCGGGCGGCGGGCGGCGTAGAGGAGGATCGAGTCGGCCGTCTCCGGGCCAATGCCCCAGACGCTCAAGAGATCGTCGCGCAAGCGCGACGTGGGAAGCGTCAAATAGGAGGAAAAAGCTTCGGCCTTTCGGAGAACGTGCTCGGAGAAGATCCGAAGCTTCCGGGCTTTCTGCCGGAAATATCCCGCGGGACGGATCAGGCGCTCGATCTTCATGAGCGGCGCGCCCTGAATATCCGAGAGATGCTTGAGGCCGGCCTTGCGAAGGTTGGCAAGAGCCTTGACGACGTTGGTCCATGCCGTGTTTTGGGTCAGGATCGCGCCGAGCGCGATCTCGGTTCGGAAGGACTCGTCCAGGGAACCGAAGAACCGGGGACGATACGCCGGAGTGTCGCCCCCGTTGGCGGTGACGGGCCACCACCCCTGGGGACCGTAAGCCGCGAGAAGCCGGCGATAGACTTGCGAAAGCCGGGGTCTCTCGGCTCCGGGTCTCTCAGCTCTGCTGGAGGACCTTCTCGATTTTCTTGAAGAGGCGTTCCGAATCAAACGGCTTTATGATGTAATCGGTGGCACCGCTCGCGAAAGCGGTCTCGACGTCGCCCATGCGCCCCAGTCCCGTCACCACGATGATCTTGACCTTCTGGGTCACGGGATCGGCCCTCAAGAGACGGCAGACGTCGAAGCCGTCCATCTTGGGCAGCATGATGTCGAGGAGCATGACGTCGGGGCGGTCCCTTTTCGCGGACGCGACGGCCTGGGCGCCGTCGGCGACCCATTTCGTCTCATAACCCTTGGCCCGCAGAAGGGCCTCCAGGTTTTCGGCGACGGCCGGCTCATCCTCGGCGATCAGAACCTTAACGGCCATGAGGCTTCATCGTATCATTTCGACCCGTCAGAGGCAATCGAAGCGCCAGAACAGCCAGTCCGGCGCCGGGCGGCGTCACCTCCAACTCGCCGCCTTGCAGAAGAAGAAGCCGCCGCACCAAGCCCAGACCCCAGCCCGAGACGGTCTGTCCGCCCTTCTTCGCGGGAAAAAAGATGGATTGAGCTTCCTCGACCGCCTTCCGGCCGTCGGGAGCGCCCTGGAAGGAGATTTTGATCTCGGCGTGGGAGCTCCCCCAGGGATCGGCCGACAGCAGGATATCGCCCTCGGAGCGATTCTTGCGGGCGTAAAAAAGCAGGCTCGAAAGAATCCTGGAGGCCCTGTCGCGATCAACCTTGACTGTCAGATCGGGGACGGCTCCGGTGACGACGAGGCGGATGCCGAGGCGCGCCGCCCCGGGCCCCTGCGCCGCGGCGGCCTCGTCCACGAGCTCCTTGAGGGAGACGTCCTCCCGGAACGGATGGAGGTCGCGGAGGAGAAAGAAGTGGTTGAAGTCCCGGAATTCCCCCATGAGCTCCGAGAGGCGCAGGGTTTGGTCCCGAAGAAGGTCCAGCCATTCCCTCTGGGCCTTCGGGACCTCGCCGAAGAGGCCGTCGACGAAGTTGACGACGGTCATTTGAATCGCCGTCATCGGGGTGTTCATCTCGTGGATGCCGTGGGAAAGGAACTTGCCAAGACGGTGGACGCGCCACGCTCCTACGGCGAACACGGCCGCGGCGCCGGCCGCCATGCCGAGCCCCAAGCCGCAAAGGAAGCCGCTCATGGCCTCTCAAAAAGGACGCGGGATCGGGCCGCGTGGCGCCGGGCGAGCCTGACATAGGTCTCGGCGCTGCGCTTGAGCTCGGCCCTTTCCTTCGCCGTCAACGCCCGCGCGACGCGGGCCGGAGAGCCGCGCACGAGGCTGCGCGGAGGGATATTCGTGCCCGCCAGCACCAGAGAGCCGGCCGCGACGAGGCAATCCGGCCCGATCACGGCCTCCATCACGATGGCTCCCATGCCGATAAGGCAGCGGTCCCCCACCCGCGCTCCATGCACGATCGCGCCGTGGCCCACCGTGACGTCGCGGCCAAGCACCGCCGGGAAATTCTCGCGCCCATGAAGGACGGCCCCGTCCTGGATATTGCTGCGTTCGCCGACCGAAATGCGGCACACATCCGCGCGCAAGACCGCTCCGGGCCATACGGAGGCGTCCCTGCCGATCGACGCCCGCCCCACGATCTCGGAGGAATCGTGAATAAAAGCCGAGGGATGGATCACCGGCTTGGAGGATCCCAGCGACCGGATCACCTCCTACCTCCCTCCGCCGCGCCTCTCATAAATCGTTTGATACAATAGCAAAAATGGTTCTTTGCCAGAGTTTCTGATGGACAAAATCATCATCCGCGGCGCCAGGCAGCATAATCTCAAGAACATCAGCCTCGATCTGCCGCGTGGAAAACTGATCGTCGTGACGGGGCTTTCGGGCTCCGGCAAGTCCTCCCTCGCCTTCGACACCCTCTACGCCGAGGGCCAGCGCCGCTACGTCGAGAGCCTCTCGGCCTACGCGCGGCAGTTCCTCGAGATGCGGGACAAGCCGGACGTGGACTCGATCGAGGGTCTCTCCCCGGCGATCGCGATCGAGCAGAGAAGCCCCTCGCACAACCCACGCTCGACGGTCGCGACGACGACGGAGATCTACGACCACTTGCGCCTCCTCTACGCCCGCGTCGGACGCCCTCATTGCCCCCGTTGCGGGCGCTCCATCAAGGCCCAATCGCCGCAGGCGATCACCGCCGACGCGTTGAAGAGCTGGGCGGGCCAGCCCATCGTTCTCTACGCCCCGCTTGTCCAGGGACGCCAAGGGACTTACGAGGAGCTTTTCAAGCGTCTGAAGCGCTCGGGCTATACCGCCGTGCGCGTTGACGGCAAGAATTTCGACCTCGACTCCCCTCCCAAGCTGTCCCGCTACCAGCGCCACACGATCGAGCTCTTCATCGACCGTCTCCGGGCCGAGACGGACGAGAAATCACGGCTCGCCGAGGCGGTGGAGCTGGCCCTGAAGGAGTCACGGGGACTCGTGCGCATGGAGCCCGCCAAGTCGCCTTCGGCCGGCAAGCTCATGAGCGAGCATCACGCATGTCCCGAGTGCCAGACCAGCATCCCGGAGCTGGAGCCCCGGCTTTTCTCGTTTAACTCGCCCTACGGCGCCTGCCCGGCTTGCGACGGCTTGGGCGTCAAAGTCGAGGTCGATCCCAACCTCGTCGTCCCGGATCCCTCCCTGTCCGTGCGCGAGGGCGCGATCGCGGCCTGGTCGGACCCCGTCACGACGCGAACCAATCGCTGGAAGCGCTCCTGGTCCGGCTACTACTCGGAGATCCTCGATGGGGTCTGCGACCGCCACGACATCGATCCGACGACGCCATGGAAATCTCTAGGCACGAAGGAGCGCCACGTGCTGCTCTACGGCGAGCCGGGACGCGACGGGAAGGAGGGCCGTTCCGGCCGCTTCGAGGGCGTGGTGCGCAACCTCGAGCGCCGGCTGGCCGAAAGCGAATCCGACTTCGTCAAGGCCGCGATCACGGAGCGCTTCATGCGCCGGAAAGTCTGCCCCGAATGCCATGGCGCGCGCTTAAAGCCCGAGGCGCGGGCCGTCACCATCGGCGGGCTGGGCATCCACGAGCTCTCCAGGCTCTCCGTCGTCCGCGCCTCCGAATTCCTGGGAAGCCTTTCCTGGACGGACAACGAGCGCGCGATCGCCCGGCTCGCCCTCAAAGAGATCCTCTCGCGCCTCCAATTCCTCAAGGACGTCGGCCTTGACTACCTCACTCTCGACCGGGCCTCGGAAACCCTCGCAGGCGGCGAAGCGCAGCGGATTTACCTGGCCACCCAGATCGGCTCCGGCCTCACGGGCGTCCTTTACGTGCTCGACGAGCCATCGATCGGCCTCCATCCCCGCGACAATACGAGGCTTCTCTCGACCTTGAAGCGCCTGCGCGACCTTGGGAACACGCTGGTCGTCGTCGAGCACGACGAGGAGACGATGCGCAGCGCCGACTGGATCGTGGACCTGGGACCGGGAGCCGGCATCCACGGGGGCGAGATCGTCGCCGAGGGGCCGCTCGAAAGCATCCTCGCCGAGCCTAAATCGCTGACGGGCCGGCGGTTGCGCGGCCAGGACCCGCCGATCCTCCGAGGCGCCGAGCGCAAGCCCAAAGGCTACCTCACCGTCCTGGGCGCCAAGCAGTTCAACCTCAAGTCGATCGACGTCAAGATCCCCTTAGGCCTTTTCGTGAGTGTCACGGGCGTCTCCGGCTCGGGGAAGTCGACTCTCGTCTTCGAGGTCATCCACAAGGCCCTCGCCCGAAAGTTCGGCGCGACGCGGGAGACCCCGGGAGAGCATCAGGCGATCAAGGGGGCCGAACTCATCGACAAGGCGATCGTCATCGACCAGTCTCCGATCGGGCGCACGCCGAGGTCCAACCCCGCGACCTACGCCGGTCTCTGGACCCCCATCCGGGAGCTTTTCGCCGAGCTTCCGACGGCCAAGGCCCGCGGCTACAAGCCGGGACGGTTCTCCTTCAACGTGAAGGGCGGCCGCTGCGAAAACTGCGAGGGCGACGGCACGCTGCGGATCTCGATGCAGTTTTTGCCCGACGTCTACGTCGTCTGCGACGAATGCCGCGGGGCCCGCTTCAACGAGGAAACCCTCGCCGTGCGCTACAAGGGGAAATCCATCGCGGACGTGCTGCGCATGACGGTCGAGGAGGCGCTGGAGTTTCTCTCCGCGCATCCCTTCATCGTGCGCATCCTCAAGACTCTCGCGGACGTGGGCTTGGGCTACATCGCCCTAGGCCAGAGCGCGACGACTCTTTCCGGCGGCGAGGCCCAACGGGTGAAGCTCGCCTCGGAGCTCTCGCGCCGCGGCACCGGCAAGACGCTCTATATCCTCGACGAGCCCACGACCGGGCTCCACTTCGCCGACGTCGCGATGCTCCTCAAGGTGCTCCACCGGCTCGTCGACGCCGGGAACACCGTGCTCGTCATCGAGCACAACCTCGACGTCGTCAAGACCGCTGACTGGGTGATCGACCTGGGTCCCGAGGGCGGAGAGCGCGGCGGCGAGCTCGTCGCCGAAGGGACGCCGGCCGACCTTGCCCGCGACCCGGCGTCCTATACCGGACAATACCTCAAGATCGCGCTCGGCGAACAGCCGCTGGCGATCAGCTCGAGGCCGAAAGCAAGGATTTAGAGCCCGAAGTCCATGTAGGGATCGAAGGCGCGCCCCGAGCTCGTGAAGCGGGGCGGGACCCGGGCGATCTCCTCCGCCATCCATCGCCGCCACTTCCTCTCCATCCCCGCGAGAGAAGTATAGCGGTAGGCGTCCCAGAGAGCGTCCTTGAAGCTCATGCCCTTTCGCAGGTCGGAGCAGAGGGTGCCGAATCGAAAATCGGCGCCGCCGGAGCGGAGGAACCGGACCAGCGCGTAGGCCTCGACGTACCAGAGCCCCACCCCTTCGGCGCCCCCGCCGACGTCCGTGATCGGGTCAAGCTTGACGAAGGTTTCCAGAGGAAACGGGAGATAGCCGCGCTGCGCGAAGCCCGCCATGGCCCAGTACCATTGGGACTTCGCCGGATCGACGTTCTCCTGGGACATCGCCAGTCCCTCGTTAATCCAATACGGAGGCATCTTCTTGCCCCAATACCGCTCGAAGCGCAAATGCGTCATCTCGTGCGCCAGGGTCTCGTCCATGCTGCGCTGCTTGGAATAGGCGTAGACGAGGACGGTCTTCGGCTTGATCGCGAGCCCTTGAGACCAGGTCGGAGGCTTAAACGAGCTCGCCAAATAGGTCCCCCGGGTTCGAAAAAGGCGGAGCTCGATGCGGCGCTCGCGGCCCGTATACCCGAGAAAGCCGAGCCCATAATCCACGCGGCTCAAGACGGCGTCGACGTCGATGTTCCACGCCGCCGGAAGCGTCTTGAACTCCGCGCAAGTCTCGACGTTGCGCCCGCCGCGCTGGGTCCACCCGCGGGGGCAGGACGCGTGAGCCGATGCGGCCGTGAGAGCCGCCGCGGGCGCCAAGAGGCGCAGGAGGGAAGGCTTCGCCATGATTTGCTATTATATCGACTTAATCACCCCCCCAGCGAGGTTGTCCCATGGATACGATGAAAACTTTGTTTCTCAATCCCCCGTCCTACGAGGGATTCGACGGCGGGGCCGGCGCCCGCTATCAGGCCCGGCGCGAGATTCGCTCCTTCTGGTACCCAACCTGGCTCGCCCAGCCGGCGGCCCTGATCCCCAACTCCAAGCTCATCGACGCTCCCGCGGACGACCTCGGCGTCGATGAGACCTTGAAGCGGGCCAAGGGCTACGAGCTCGCCATTTTGCACACCTCGACGCCCTCGTTCGATAACGACGTCCGGTTTGCGCAGGCTCTCAAGGACCAGGATCCGAACATCAAGGTCGGACTCGTGGGCGCCCACGTCGCCGTCCTTCCGGAAGAATCCCTCAAGGCGAGCGCCGCCGTGGATTTCGCGGCCCGCGAGGAATTCGACTTCACGATTCTCGACGTCGCCCAGGGCAAGCCCTTGGCGGATATCCCGGGCTTGAGCTTCCGCAAGAACGGGCGAGTCACCCACAACCCCGACCGGGAACTCATCGGCGACATGGACTCGCTGCCGAGCGTGATCGACGTTTACAAGAGGGATCTCACGATCGAGAACTACTACATCGGCTATTTAAAGCACCCCTACGTCTCCCTCTACACCGGGCGTGGCTGCCCCGCGCGCTGCACGTTCTGCCTATGGCCGCAGACGGTGGGCGGGCATGTCTACCGGACGAAGAGCGCCAAGAAGGTGATCTCCGAGATGGCCCATGCCGCCGATCTCTTCCCCCACGTCAAGGAGTTCTTTTTCGACGACGACACCTTCACGGCCGATCTCGCCCGCGCCGCCGAGATCGCCAAGGGCTTGGGCCGCCTGGGGCTCACGTGGTCGTGCAACTCACGCGCGAACGTCCCTTACGAGTACCTCAAGATCTTCCGCGATAACGGGCTGCGGCTGCTGCTCGTCGGCTACGAATCGGGCAACCAGCAGATCCTCAACAACATCAAAAAAGGAATCCGCATCGACATCGCCCGGGAATTCACCCGCAATTGCCGCAAGCTCGGCATCACGATCCACGGGACATTCATCCTCGGCCTGCCCGGGGAAACCCCCGAGACGATCGAGGAGTCGATTCGCTACGCCTGCGATCTAGACGTCGACACGATCCAGGTCTCCCTTGCCGCGCCCTATCCCGGCACCGAGCTTTACCGCCAGGCCATGGCGAACAAGTGGTTTGACGAGAACGCCCTCGTTCGCAACGACGGGACGCAGGCCTGCACGCTCGAGTACCCGCATTTGACGTCGGCCGACATCGCCGCCGGCGTCAAGCGCTTCTATTCCCGTTTTTACTTCAGGCCCCGTCCCATCGGCCGCATGATCCTACAGATGGCGCGGGATCCCCACGAGCGGCGGCGCCGGCTGCGCGAAGGGATCGAGTTCTTAAGCTACCTGAAAAAAAGGACGACGGAGCCCTCGCAGGCCTCGTCCTCGGCGGTTCCCGCCTAGGCCACGCTCGCTTCGTGGCCTTTTTCCTGAAGGGGCTCGCGCTCTTCTCCGGGGCGTTTACAGCGGCCTTCTTCCTCGTCTCCCTTGTCCTTCTTCGCCGGCGCTTCTCGGGACAACACGGGGGCGCCTTGCCGCAAGGCGCCCCCGTGTTTCCCCCGCCGGCCGAGTTGCCCCCCGTCACCATCTTCAAGCCTCTCCGGGGCGCGGATCCCGGGCTTTATGAAAACCTGGCGAGCTTTTGCCGTCTGGACTATCCCGCCCTTCAAATCGTCGTGACCACGCAGGACTCCCACGACCCGGCGCTGCCGCTCGTGAGAAAGCTGCAGGATGATTTCCCGAGCATTCCCATCGGCATCGCGATCGGCTCCCAGACGATCGGGATCAACCCTAAAATCAACAATCTCGCGGGAGGACTCCTCCTCGCGCGGCACGGGTTGTGGCTTATTTCAGATTCCGACGTGGGCGTCGGGCCGTCCTTTCTCAAAAAGGCGGTTGAGAAACTTCAAAGGGACAAGCTCTCGCTCCTGTCGGCTTTCTACCTTTCCACCGCGGACTCGACGCTGTGGGAGCGGCTCGAAGGCCTTCTTCTCAACGCCCATTTCACGCCCGCCGCTCTCGTCGGCGCGGCGATGGGAAAATCCTTTGCGATGGGCGCCGCGATGCTTGTCGACAAGGACGCCCTAGATCGAGCCGGAGGCCTTGGCGCGATCGCCGATTACCTCGCGGACGACTACCGCATCGCCCGAGAAATGCTGCGCACGCGGCGGGCCGTCGGATTCGCCGACGACTTCGTCGAGACCCGCAACGAATGCCCCTCCTTGGAGCATTATTGGAAAAGGGAGAGCCGTTATTTCGGCACCTTGAGGGTCTGCGACCCCGCGGGCTACGCGGGCCTGGTGCTTCTCCAAGGATTCTCGATCCTATCGCTCGCCATCCTTTTCCTCGGCCCCGACCCCCTGGACCTCTCTTTGGCCGCGGCCGTTTTGCTGTCTCGATCGTTTTTCTTGTCCGCCATCCACCGGAAAGCCGCGGGGCGCGGACCGTCGTGGGCAGACTACCTTCTTCTTCCGCTGAGCGAATGGACCTCGTTCTGTCTTTGGATCTCCGGGTTTTTCGTCCGCGAAATTTCCTGGAGAGGCCGGCGCTATAAGATTCTCAGAGGCGGCCGGCTCAAGCCCGCCGCCGACCCCGACTCCCCGGGAATGAGGGAAGAAAAGATGCGCGTGGCCGCCGCGTGAAATTTTTCGAACGAGCCGTCCTCGCGGTGGGCTTCGCGACCCTGCTCCTCCTTCTCATCAAGCTCAACCCCTCGGTCGTCGCCCACGACATCGCGACGGTAGGCTGGGGATTCCTTCTCATCCTCCCCTTCCCCATTCTCGACAACACTTTCAACGCCTTCGCTTGGCGCTTCGCCTTTTCCCGGCAGGAGGCCAAGGGGCTGCCCTTCCTCCCCCTTTTCAAGGGGCGCGTGGCCGGGGACGGCGTGAACTATCTCACGCCGAGCGGCACGATCGCGGGAGAATTCATCCGTCCCGGCATTCTTGGCGACATCCGGTCCCCCGAGGTCAAAAACGCGAGCGTCGTCGTCGCCAAGCTCACGCAAAGCCTCTCGCAAGCGCTCTTCATCCTCGTCGGCCTTTTTTTCGTCATCGACGGCCCGCTGCATTTCTTGAACGGGCGGTCGAGGCATCTGGCGACGGGGTGGGCGCTGCTCGTCGGGACGGTCATCATGGGATCCATCGCCTTTCTCGCCATGAAGCCGGGGTCCGGAGGACGTCCCTGGCAGGCTCAAGGGCGATTCGGCGGGTTGCGCCTCACCATCCGCCGCTATCTTCTCGACCACCCCGTACGATTCCTGCTTTCGATCCTCTTCTTCGGCTTCGGCTATCTCTGGGGCGCCGCGGAGGTGTTGCTCATCACCCATTTCATGGGGCTCTCCCTCCCTCTCCCGACCGCCCTCGCCGTCGAGGTGCTCTCCAACATCGTCGACTCCCTGATGTTCATGGTCCCGGCGAAAGTCGGCACTCAAGAAGCCGGGAAAACGGCGATCTTCTATTGGCTGGGCTATCCGGCAAGCGCCGGGCTGGCCTTTGGGCTCATCCGGCACCTGAGGGAGCTCGTATGGGCGGGCGCCGGCTTTCTCATTTACGCCGTCAACCGTTCCGCTCTCGCGGCGGCCTCGTCGAAGGCTCCTCAACGAGCTCTATCCGAGCTTTTGCGAGAGCCTCTTTGACCCGCGGGCTCATCAGGCACTGGAACTCTTCGTAGGAGTGGTGATGGCGGGGCGGACGGCCCCGTCCGCTCAAGTCCCGGGCCGAGGGCTCGGCGCTCGGGTGGAAATAGATCTCCGAGAGCCCGCGAGGCAGCCTCGCGAGCAAATGCACCACATAGTCCTCATTCATGAGGCCCGAGCGCATGAGCCCCCACGTCCGATCCGGCAGGAGGACCCCATGCGCCTTCTTGCGCAGATACCGGCCCAAGGCCTCGTACGTCGCGGCGAGCGCCGCCCGCGCGGCCCTTCCCTTCTTTTCGTAGCCGCGCCAGACTTTCCACTCGCCGTTCGGCAGCCGCGTCCTGGGGATGCCGTATTCCTTCGCGAGCCTCGTGAGAACGGGAAAAATCGTAGGGTGGGCGTGCAGGTGGAAGTGACCGTCGATGTGGGTGGGCTTGAGCCCCAAGGCCAGGAACTTTTCGATCTGCGAGCGTATGATGGGCTCGATCTCGCGGCGATTTGAAGGGACTCCAAAATAACGAATGCCCCAGAGCGCGGGGGTTTCTCGGCACATCTCGATATGGACGCCCACGCCCAAGCCGGGATTCGCTTTCGCGATCGCAGCGGCCTCCTGCGCGTAGGGGGCGTTCACCATAAGGCTTGCGTAACGCAGTATCCCCTCGCGAAACCCCCTGAGGACGGCCTCGTTAAGGCCTCGCCCAAAGCCGAAGTCGTCGGCCGTGACGATGAGACGCTTGGGCGGCGCGTGGATAGAGCTCATGGGAAATGCCTGTCCGCGCTCCTAGTGTTGTGTCTCCAACATATCTTTACAATAGCTGGGCCTATTTCGGCCGGATTCAAGGCGCGAGGAGAGCGCATACTGAATGTATGCAAGCGACGAGCGACGCGGAAGCCGGGCGAAAGAGGCCCAGCCCGCTGCGGGAAGGCCCATCTTAGGGCCATCGCGTCGTTGCTTCTCG
>JAJYFI010000228.1 GCA_021790955.1 bacterium
GGCCTCGTAGACCTTGCCCATGCCCCCTTCGCCGATGAGGCGCAGAAGCTTGTACTTGCCGTTGATGAGCCCGTCCGAAACTCCTCCGTCCGACCCGTTGTCCACGACGGTCCTGGTCGCCTGGGCCACAGCGGAGGGAGGTACGGGGGAGGCCGAGGGGGTTTGCGACGCTTTGGGTACTCCCTTGCGGCGCGCCAAGGAAAGCGCAAGAATCAAGGCAAGAAAAGCTGCCGCGCCAAGACCAATCTCCTTCCACTTTTTGACCGGAGCGGGAGCGCCTTTCGGCTTTTTACCCGAGATGGCAGGAGAAACTTGCAGGGATAGGAGGGCCGTGCGAAGCGTTTTGTAAAATGCGCCGACGGGGTCAAAGTAGGCAAAGGAGATGGAAGGAATCTCGAGATTCCCCGACACTCGCGGGACGATCACCGTTCTGAAAATCGCGGTCCCCCCGATGACGTCGCCCTTTTTCGACGGATTGAAGGCAGCCGCTGTATCGTAGGACCGGAAGGAGGGAAGCGGCGGCAGCGTCGGGGTGCCGATGGATTTAAGGTTTCCCGCGCCCTCGACCGCTATAGAGAGCGTGACGGCGTCCCCTACCCGCGCCGAGGAGCGGCCGAGGGATGCGGAGACGCGGAATTCTCCCACCGCGCCCGAGAAATTGGAGGGCTTGCCCTGCGCCGGCAGGGGGCGGGCTTCGACGGTGATCGGATGCGATTGCAGGACCTTGGGAACGCCTCCCCCGGCCTGAGCTTGCTTGGAAAAGAACTTGTTGAAAAAATCAGGAGAGAACGGATCCCTGGCGGCCTGAATTCCCACCTGGCATCTCACTTTCGCTGATCCGATCGAAGATCGGCCGGGCCGCAACGGAAAAAGCGCCGTCCTGATTTCGGAAAAATAGTAGCGCCGGCCGTTGACGACGCGCTCCCCATGCCGCTCCGGCGGGAGGTCCTCGGAGATGAAGCCCGACAGCTCGGGAGGGCTGTATTGAGGGTTTCCCAGGAGATTGACGGCCGTGTAGAAGCGGACGGAGAGCGTGACCTGCTCGTTGACGTAGGGCTTTGGCTTGTCGACGGTCGCGACGAGAAAGACGTCCTCGCCGCCCTGGGCCGACGGCGGCCGGGCCGCGGGCGCCGCCGGCTCCCGCCGGCCGGGAGCGGGGGCGCCCGCGCCTCCCGCCGACACCTCGATCGGGATCGGCGCGGTGCGGTATTCCTGGCCGCGGTAGCGAAGGACGACGGGGCCGATCGTTTTTCGACCGGCGGACTTGGGTGACAGCAGGTAGATGTATTCGGTGCTGCTGCGCGCCGCCCCGTTGACGATCGAGAGGCTCTGGGTGTTGCCGGCGCTGTAGACTTGAAAGTCGTTGAGCGGGGGAAGGCTGGGACGGGGCAAGTCGGCGCCGGATCCGGAGACGCTGATCGTGAGGGTGATCTGCTCTCCCGGAGAAACACGATCCTTGTTCACGGTGGCTCGGATTGAGACCTGGGCGCCCGCCACGGATGCTAACGCAGGAAAAATCAGAGCCAAGGCGCCGCTACGGCATAAGTAACCCCGTCGGTGCCTCATAAACAAGTCCCCTTATTCATGGGCAAGTTGTGCAGGTCGGTGCATTGCGATGGGATTCGTTATCCAAAACAGGGATGGAACATTCCGCGCCGGCGGAAACGCGATGCGCTCATCTCCCCCCTTACCGGATTGCGAAGTCGGGGCCGCCCTTTTTCCGCCGTCATCGGAATATCTCGTCGAGATGTGAGAGGGAGCCCGGGATTTTGGCGGCGAGCCGGTCAGCGGCCTTGGCCGCGGCCTGGGCGCCGGCGCTCGCCAGATCCGAACCCATGCCCCGGGCCGAGGGGCCGGGGAAAGGGACCTCTTTCCCGTCCGAGACGCGGCAGAGGAAATATCCCGAACTCGCCCGGGCGCCGTCCACGCCCAAAGAAGGGACGTTTCGCGCGTTGGAGAGCACCCAGGCCGAGAGGACGTAGTCCGCGTGGGCGTTTCGGGCCGCCTCCTCGATCGAGGGATCGGCGCAGCCGCGGCTTGCGAGACGGCCGAGATCCGCCGCCATGAGCCGGGCCGAGGAGAGGGCGCCGCTCAGCTTGTCCGAGAAGCCGAAAAGGCTTTGGGGGCGGCCGTTGATCCTCACCCAGGTGCCGTAGGCCACGGTCGGCAGGCGGCCGAGGCGAATCTGGCAGGCGGGAAGCTGCTCCGGGGAGAGGCCGGAGAGGGTTTGCGTGTCGAGAGTCACGGCGAGGCGCTGGCGGGGATATCGGGCGTTGATCTGGCCCAGGGAGAACTCGGCGATCCCGTTGTCGTCGGTCGCGGCTGAGACGGACTCATAGGCGCTCCCTCCTCCCCAAAGGGCGGCTGAGAGGGACAGCCGGGAGACCGGCTGGGACGCTCCTCCCTGGGAGGCGTAAACGGCGACCACGCGCGCGGACTGCTGGAGACGGCCCTGCGCCGTGAAGCGGATTGAGGATGCGACGGGATTGAGGCGAATCGAGGAGAGAAGACCGTTCAATCCCAAGGCGATCGTCTGGCCGTAATCCACCGGAGCGGCGCCCTCCTTGAGCGGGGCGATGACCGGCATTCCTTGGAAGTAGCCGTGGAAAGCCGCGCTCGCGCTCACGTAGGACTGGACCGCCGCGGCATATTCTCCCTTGGAGACGGCGGCGGCCGCCGTGTTGATCTTGGAGGCGACGCTCTGGCGGTCCCTCGCGGCTTTCTCCTTGATCTGGCGGTCGGCGTCCGTCCTGGAGATATAGGCGACCACCGCGCATTGGCCTTTCCACGGGTAGTTCTCGACGAAGGGGAGCCAGTTGATGCCCGAGAGCTGCAGGCTGACGTAGGAAGCGACGTATTCGTTGACTGATTTTTTGTACCGGTCGGGATGGGCGTTTCCGGCCTCGAATCCCGTGATCTCCTGGAAGCGGGAGGTGACCTTGACCTGGATTTGCTCCATGAGATCCGCGCGGGCCTTGTCCTGCGCTCCCTGCGCCGCGGCGCCGCTGAAAGCGGCGCACGCGGTCCAGGATTTGCCGGAGTAGTAGCGAGGG
>JAJYFI010000229.1 GCA_021790955.1 bacterium
TCCAAAAGTGGATCGTGGCGCAGACGGCTAAGGGCCCGGTGTCAGGTCGGGACATGGGACATAAGGACGCTTGAGGGAATGAGGCAAGGAGCCGTCTGAAGTCGTAGCCGCGCCGCTTGATCGAATTCGTGCCTTGGAGGTGACGAGGTGGCGAAGGAAGGGGAGCGGGAAGAACAGGCCGAGCGGAAAGCGCGCCGGGATCGCGGAACAACAAGCCGCGAGGGCTCGTCCGTTCAGTGAGCGCGGATCTTGCGGCGCTTTTCCCCGCCCACCGGGAAGCCCGGGACCACCGTGGCGTCGCCCCAGGGGAGGATATGCGCCGGCTTCGCGGGCTGCGCGCCCTGCCAGGGGAGAATATGGACGGGGCCGTTGGGAAGGATGTGGACCGTGCCGCCGTTGGAATCGGACGGGTCTTTCGCCGCCCGCACTTTCTTGCAGGGCACGATCGTGACCGGCGGCATCATGGGGAGGGTGATGCGGAAGTTCGGCTCCGCGATCTGATGGCGAGGGGTGACTTCCCCGGGGTGGGCGATGACGGCCGCGGGCTGGCGGGCCTTCGATCCTTCGAAGAACCCGCCGGTGACGGCCCGGCCTCCTTGGGCCATGGCGCTGAGATCATCGAAGGCGCCCGCGAAAGCGCCGGACGCGGCGAGGGCGACGACGGCGACGACGGCGGCCAAGCGGCCGGAAAAGTTGTTGGTTTCGGTCTTGCTGTTCATGATCCTGTCTCCTTGTTCCATCGCTGACAAGATCAGTATAGCGCGGGGCCGGGGAAAGGCCCTATGACGGCGGTCAATTTTGTCAATTGATCTATATCAATGACGAAGATCAACGCCTGGGGCGCGACGCGCCGTCATCTGGCGTCCGCGCTCCCCATTTTCTAATATGATCCGGCATGGAATTCGATCTCGGTCCCGAACGTCTGGCGCTTCAGAAGCGCATTCGGGAATTCTGCGACGCGGAGATCGTCCCGCGGGCGCAGGAAAACGATCTCAAGGGGACTTTCCCCTGGGATGTCGCGAAAAAGCTCGCCCGCGAGGGGCTGCTCGGGATCGTTCTGCCGCGGGAATACGGCGGGCTCGGCCTCGACGTCTTGAGCCTCTGCCTCGTTCTCGAGGAGCTGGGACGGGCGGACGCGGCGATCGCCTTGACGGTCGAATCCCACAACGGGCTTTGCGCCAACCATCTTTTCCTGCACGGCGACGAAGAGCAAAAAAGGCGCTACCTCCCCCGATTGGCTTCCGGAGAAGTCCTTGGCGCCTGGGCCCTGACCGAGCCTGGCGCGGGATCGGATGCGGCCTCCATTAAGACGCGGGCATCCCGCAACGGCGACGGATGGGTCCTCAACGGCTCCAAGACCTTCACGACCCAAGGCTCCGTGGCCGGGGTCTACGTCATTTTCGCGAAAACGGGCGGGAACGGCAAGCCCGAGTTGACCGCCTTCGTGGCCGAGAAAGGCGCCGCCGGGCTCGGCGTCGGCAAGATCGAGAAGAAGATGGGCATTCGCGCCTCGGACACCGCCCAGCTCCATCTCCACGACCTCAGGCTTCCGGCCGAAAACGTGGTGGGCCGGGTGGGGGGAGCCTTCAAGGACGCGATGCGGGTCCTTGACGCGGGGCGGGTCGCGATCGCGGCCGTTTCGGTCGGCATCGCCCGGGCCGCCCTCGAGGAGGGAGTCCGCAGGGTCAAGGCGCGCCCCGGAGATTATGGCCTCGACGTCCCTTCTCCCGGCCTTACCTACGCCCAGAAGACGCTCGCGCAAATAGCCGCGGAGATCGACGCCGCCCGGCTCCTCACCCACCGTGCGGCCTGGTTGTTGGACTCGGGAAAGCCCTTCGCCCGCGAGGCCTCGATGGCGAAGCTCGTCAGCGGCGACCTCGCCATGAAGGCGACGACCGAGATCGTCGACCTGATCGGCCCCGAGGGGGGCTCCCTCGATTCCCCCGGCCAGCGCTTTTTCAGGGACGCCAAGCTCTATCAGATCGGCGAAGGATCGAGCCAGATCCAGCAGCTCGTCATCAGCCGCCATCTGTTGCATGGCTAAGGCGCCGCCCCGGGAGGCCTCGAAGGGGGATCGCTCGGGGACGCTGAGCCTTCCGCGGACCCCTTTCCCTTTAAAAGGAGATCTGCCCAAGCGCGAGCCCGAGATGCTCAAGCGTTGGGAAGGCCTCTACGAGAAGCTTTCCCGGGGCCGCGCGGGAAAGGCTTCCTTCGTCCTGCACGACGGCCCGCCCTACGCCAACGGCGCGATCCATATCGGCCACGCGCTCAATAAAGTCCTCAAGGACATGGTCGTCCGCTCGCGGGCCGTGATGGGCTGCCAGGTCCACTATCGGCCCGGCTGGGACTGCCACGGGCTGCCGATCGAGACGGCGCTGCTCAAGGAGAAGAAATCGGGCCCGCGCGGCGTCTCGGACGTCGTTGAGTTCCGGCATGAAGCCGCGGCGTTCGCGGAGCGGTGGATCGGGCTGCAGAAGGAGGATTTCCGGCGTCTGGGAGTCCTCGGCGACTGGGACAATCCCTACAAGACCATGTCGCGCGACTATGAGTCGGCGACCTTGCGGGCTTTCCGCCTGCTTCTCGGGCAAGGATATATCTACCGGGGTCTCAAGCCCGTTCTCTGGTGCGTGAATTGCGAGACGGCGCTCGCCGAGGCGGAGGTCGAGCACAAGGACAAGAAGTCTCAAGCGGTGTTCGTGGCGTTTCCCATCAAATCGCCGGAGCCTCTTCGAGGCTCTTTCGTGCTCGTCTGGACGACCACCCCCTGGACCCTGCCCGCGAACAAGGCGGTGGCGTTCAATCCCGAGCTTCCCTACGGATTCGCCAAGGCCAAGGACGGCCGTCGCGTTCTGGTCGCCCAGGGGCTCTTTAAAAAACCTGATGCGATGAAGAAGCTGGGCCTCGTCGACGAGGGCTCTGGAACGCGCCAGGGCCGGGAAATCGCCGCCGCGAAGCTTGTTTGCGAGGCGCCTTTCGGCGGCGACTCCCCGGCGGTGCTCGCCGACTACGTGACGGCGGAAGACGGCAGCGGGATCGTCCACACC
>JAJYFI010000230.1 GCA_021790955.1 bacterium
CGGCGTCGTCGGGCTGATCGTGGCCGTCATCGCCCTCCTGTGGCTGAAAGAGCTCGCTCCGGGCCTGCGCGACCAGCTGATGGTGACGATGCACGACCGGGCCCTCATCGAGGCCCGGGCCAAGGGCATAGACATCGAGGCGTCCCTGCGGAACCCGTGGCGCCAGCTCGTGAAGACCGACGTCATCGTCTCGGCCGCCGGGATTTAGCCCGCCGGCCGGAGGGGGCGTGCTTGGCCGGCTTGATCGCGGGACGGCCCGTGGAGACGGGGGGACGCAGGGACCGGAAGTATCGCCGAATCCCTCGCACGATCGCTCGCGCCAAAAGGTTTTGAAATTTAGCGGACAGGAGCTTGTGTTCCTGATCGGGCAGGATCAGGTAGGCGGACTCGATGAGAACCTCCGGCATTTCAGTGGGCCTTAAGACCAGATAATTGCCCAGCCGCACGCCTTCATCCGGAAGGGGCACGAGCCCGGCATAGGCCGAGTGAATCGCGCGGGCGAGCGGAAGACTCCCCGGCTGGTAGTAAAAGATCGAATAGCCGTGGGGAGCCGCCAACGGATTTTCGCCGTCGGCCATGTCGTTATTGTGGATGCTGACGAAAATATCCGATTTGGCCTCCCAGGCGAGCTTCGGCCTCGCGGCAAGATCGACTTCCTCGTCGGGGCTCTGGCGGCTTAAAATCGGAATCGCGCCCTCGAGGGAGAGACGCTTGGCGACGGCGTTTGCGATCGCCATGTTGACGTCCATCTCGCGCGTTCCCAGGGGGCCGATGGCTCCGGGATGGTCCGGGTTGTGGCCGGGGTCGAGAAAGATCCGCCGCCCGGCCAAGGGAGAGCCGGGCTTGACGACGGGGGGACGTACCAGCAGGAGCTTGAGCGTGCCGTTGCCTTGGTATTCCGCATGATATCCCCAAAGGGTTCGTCCCGGACGCAGCTTGAACTCAAGCCGCACCCCTTGGGGGCTTTCGCGCCCGAACCGGACCGACTCGAGAAACGTGTCCGAGGAGTCATAAACGATCCAGTTCGTGTGGGAGACGGCCCCGTAAAGGATGAGCGACAGGGAATCTCCCGATCCCGACTCGATCGCCTGGAAGGGAACGCGCGCGCCCGTGGGGATATGGATTTCCGTTCCCGCGGGGACGGACTTCTCGACGATCACGCCCGTCACGGCGCGCGGAAGCGGTGCACCCGGCGGCAGAAGATCGAGGTCGGAGGCCGGAAGCCATCCGTAAAATCGATCGGCGATGCGGAGCCTTAGGCGGCTGCCGTCCTGCCCCCAGGCGGGGAAGGCCGCTCCGGGCGCGACGTAAAAAAGGTTGCCCCATCGAGGCGTTTCCGTAAGGAGCACGGGGTCGGCTGTTTTCACGCGCGCGAGGATCGGAGTTCCCGCGGCAAACGAAACGGCGCCCCGGCTCCGGGCCGTCTTGTTCCACCAATGGCGCCCCAGGCGGTAGTGAACTTTTGACGGCGGCAAATCCTCTCCGGCGGGGACAAGATAGTCGGCCTCGTAGATTCCAAGGATGGGATCGGATGCCTGCATCGGACGCCATGGACCGTCTCCGATCCTGAAAAAAGCCCGGCGATGGCGCGAGGCCCGCATGTGAAGACGCAGCCAGTCCCCGGAGCGCAGGCTCACGGGGCGGTCGGGAGCGAGAGAGGCGCGATCGATGGAAGCCGGGGAGTCCGGAAGGGGGGAGGTCGGCGTCGAAAACACCACTTGCCGGCGCACCGAGAAGGGTTGGACGCCGGGACGCGAGAGGGTCAGGTCAAACGCGAAAGTGCCGGGTTTGACCGGAAGCCAGGCCAGATAGGCGCCGTCCGAAGCAACGGGGATGCTCGTCCCATTGATCGTGAGGGTCGCCTTGGGATCTGAAACGGCGCCGATGAGGAAATCCCCTGACATCGGCGGCAATGCGGCGCCCTCGGTCGGCCGGACCACGGTGATCCAGGGGCCGCTGGAGACGAAAGCCGCCGCCTGGCCGTGATTGCCAGCGGCTGGGGCCGCCGCACGGGAGATCGAGGCCAGAGCGAAAGCCGAACAGAGGAATAACACCCGCGGATTCTACAAAAAACTAGAAAAAGGTCCCGAAATAGAGGCGCCGTCGGCGGGGTTTTGAGGCGGTGAAGTCCATGACGACCACGCCCGACTCGAGCTCGGCCAGGGTCTGGCGGAATCGCTCCTTAAACGTCGTTGCGAGCGCCCGGCCCGCGGCTCGACGGCTTTCCAAAAGCCCATCTCCCCCGGCGTAGATCATGACATGGGTGATGAGGGAAGACCGGTCGGAGTCGGTCAGGAAGACGAGGTCGCCCTCGCGCAAATCGTCGCGGCGAACGGGCCTGGAGGCCCGGTTTTGATCGCGGGCGTTTCGAGGAACGCCCATCCCCGCGGTCCGGTAGGCCAGCTCGACGAGTCCGGAGCAGTCGACGCCGACGTCGGGGGCGAATTGCACGCCGGAGCGGCCCCCCCAGTAATACCGCTCTCCCAGAAATGCCTTGGCGCTCTCGACGATGCGCCGCCGCCGCGTCTTTTCATCGAGATTGTCGAGGGGGCCGGCGGTCCGGGGCGAGAAGGACGCGCTCGCGCCGCCGAGAAGACGCAGGGAGAGCCGGCCGGGGCCGGCGGCCGTCATCGTCAATTGGGTGCCAATGGAAAGAAGCTTGGGCGCCGGAGATTCGGAGCTTCGAGGGACGGCTTGCTTGGCGAGGAGGACCGCATCGGGATTTCGGCTCGGAAGGCGCACCACGAACCCGGACGCCGGAGCCCAGCCGGAATATCCCGACCAGCCGCGGCCTTTGCGGAAATGGCGCTGCTCAACGGCGTCGATGTAGACCCAGTCGCCGCGAAGCCTTTTGAGGACCGCCTTCTCGGCATAAAGCAATTGAGTGAGGTGGTCGCGATCGTCGAGGCCGCTCAGCGTCTTGGCGTCGGACTTAGGTTTGGCGCCGATTTTCCCGATGTCCTGAGGCTTCTTCCAGACGTCCACCGTCGGCTCGGTCGCGGCCAGAGGCGATCCCTTGAGAGGCCAGGCCATAT
>JAJYFI010000231.1 GCA_021790955.1 bacterium
TCGAGAGCGAATCCTCCATGCGCCAAGTCCCGGCCTCAGGCGTCAATCTCTTCCAGTCGATCTACGCCCTCATCAGGGAATATTCCGAGAAAACCGGGCGCGAACCCCTCAACCTCTCGCTGGGAATCCCCGACACCGTCCCCCCCTCCGCGATCCTCGAGCTTGAGGCGCGCTATGCGGCCGATCCGGCCTTCGCCTACCACACCTACGCCGAGGATGGGAACCTCCTTCGCTTTTCCGAGGGGATGGTCGAGCTCCACGGCGGCATCCGCGTCCAGGAGCATCCGGGGCTCAAGGCCGCGCCGATCGCCGGGATCAAGACCGCGACCGCCTTCCTGCCGCTCGCCTGCGGCCTGCACCTGCCGGACTCCCGGCGCCGGGACTCCTTCTGCGTCGTCTCGAACCTCCCCTCCTACGACGTCATCGGCACCTGGTCCCAAAGCTACCTGGGCGCCCGCCGCGCCGTCTGGCCGCTCCTGGCCGAGGACAGGATGCGCTTGAACGTCGCTCGCCTGAAAGACGCCGTGCGCGCCGCAGGAGACCCCCGAATCGACCTGGTCCATGTCGTCAGGCCCGGAAACCCCGCCTCGGTCGGAGCGAGCCTGGAGGAGTGGCGGGAGCTCATCCATTTCTGCCTCGAGCGCGGAGCGCGGCTCGCCTGCGACGCGGCCTACGCGGGACTCGCCCCGAGCTCGGAGCACGCGCCCCTTGCCCAGGCCGCGGCGAAACATCCCGAGCTCGAATGGATCGAGATGTATTCGGTGAGCAAGTCCTTCAGCGACCCGGGGGCGCGTCTGGGCGCGCTCGTGGGCTCCAGGGACTTCGTCGACGACTTCCTCCTCGTCAAGGGGAACTCCGACTCGGGCCCCGTCCCCTACGTCATGGCGGCCTACGGGAAATTTTTCGAGGACCAAGCCGCCGCGCGGCGTGCGCTCGAGGCGGTCCGCGGGCTCTACGAGCGCCGCCTCTCCTACGCCGCCGAGCGCCTGCGCGAGGCCGGACTGCGCGAGGCCTGCCCTGCCGCGGCCGGGTTTTTCACCTTGTGGAAGGTCCCGCGACGCGCCTTGGGCGTCGATTTGACGAGCGACCCCCGCTTTCGCGGCATGCCTCGTTCGGAGGCGTTCAACCGCCTCGTCGCCTCGGAGACGGGGATCGTCGGCGTCCATTTCGAGGGGCCGGGAAACGGCGGTCGCCCCGAGCCGCTCATTCGCTACGCGGTCTGCGCGGACGTTCTCAAGGACTCCTTCCGGCGACGCTTCGAGGAGGGGCTCGCCCGTCTCAAGCCCGAATACGAGTGAAGCGGCTCCCCCTGATTATCGAACCCGTTCCGCTCGATCTCGCCTGGAACGACCCGGAGGAAAACCTGCGCCGCATGGACGAGGCCATCGCCCTGAGGCGGAAAGGCGGAAAGGCCGACGCCGAAGCGCGGCTCTTCATCTTCCCCGAGCTCACCCTGACGGGATTCGTCACCCAGAGCCCGCGAACCTTCTCCGTGACGCCGCCTGCTTCCGCGATCTCGCGCGCCTTGGATCTGGCCCGCCGGCACGGGACCGCGATCGCTTTCGGTTTTCCTGAGACGAACCCCCAAAACCCCGGACGGCCCTTCAACGCGCTCCTTCTCGCGCGCCCGGACGGCTCCGTCGCCGCGCGCTACCGCAAGATGCATCTTTTCACGGCCGGGCGCGAGCCCGAGTCCAGCCTCTACAGCGCCGGGAATCGCGGCATCCTTTGCGAATACCGCGGCTGGCTCCTTGGCCTCACGGTCTGCTTCGACCTGCGCTTCCCGCGGCTCTACCACGCCTACGCCCGCGCCGGGGCGGACCTGATCCTGGCTCCCGCCTGCTGGGTGGGAGGCCCCCATAAAAGCGAGCAGTTCCGGGCGCTGGCCCAGGCCTACGCCGTCCTCTCCCAGGCCTATGTCGCGGCGGTCAACCGCTCGGGCCGGGATCCCCATTTCCACTACGACGGCTCCGCCCACGTCTTCTCCCCCGACGGCGAGCCCGCGCTCAAGGACGGCGCCTGCGCTCTCGACGAAAGGGCCCTCGAGGAATGCCGGAAAATGCGGGTGCGCGAGGCGGACCATGAGAGCTATCCCGTCGAAAAATTGGGCGCAGCTTCCCGCTAAAGACCCAAGGCCTTGGCGAACTCGGGGACGCCGGGGAAGCGTGCGGCCGGATCGAAGCTCAAGCAACGCTCGATCGCCTTGGCCGCGAGCACGCCGGGCAGAAGCTTCTCCAACGGCTTAAAGTCCATGCGCTCCTTCTGGGCCCGGAAATCCGGGCCGGGGAAAGCCCGGACTCCGGCCAGCATCTCGTAGAAACAGGCGCCGAGAGAGTAGAGATCCGAACGCGGCCCCCTCTCGCCTTTGATCGCGACCTCGGGCGCCGCGTAGGCCCATTCGATCGAGGCGTCCTGGACCCCGAGCTTCGCGAGGATGTCCTTCGCTTCCCGCGCCGTCATGAAATCCGTCACCTTCGCGTAGCCCTGCTTGCAGACCATGATGTTGGAGGGGCTGAGGCTGCCGTGAGCGACGCCCAGGCCGTGGGCATACGCCAAGGCTCGAATCACTCCCGTCATGAACAACAGGCTTTCCTTGAATGGAATTTCCCCCCTCCTGGCGAGAAGATCCTTCAGGGTCGTCCCCTCGACATGCTCGAAGACGAGGCAGGCGTCGCCCTCGTCGACAACCTCCTGAAGACGCGCGACGCAAGAATGCTCGAGCGCCTCCGCCTTGCGAGCGGCCGCCAGGAGGCGCTCCCGCTCGGCCGGGCGCGCCTTGATGTCGTCCCGGATCTTCTTGATCGTCACGATACGGGCGAGCTTCGTGTCCTTCCCCTCGAAGACAACGCCCACCGAGCCGCGGCCGATCTCGCGCAGCAGCTTGTAGCGGCCCCGGATCAAGCCGGCGCCGGCCCGCGGTGGTTTCCCCGCCAAAGGGGAGGCGGGTTCGCCATCCCGAGAAGTAGCCGCCCCGGAGGCAAGCTCCTCCCTCCAACGATCCTCGGCCGCCAAATCGAGGGC
>JAJYFI010000232.1 GCA_021790955.1 bacterium
ACCTGGGAGCAGTACACCGCCGCCGGGATGGCCGGCTACGGTGAAGTTTATAAGCGGATGCATTCGTAGCCTTTTTATAGGAGGGATCCATGTCTCGAATCGTGAAGGCCGGGCTCATTCAGGCGTCCTGCGACTGGGCGACGCCCCAATACACGCTTTCCCAGATCAAGAAGAAGATGATCGACAAGCACGTCGCGATGATCGAGCGCGCGGGGAAGCAGGGCGTGCAGGTCCTTTGCCTTCAGGAGATTTTCTACGGCCCCTATTTCTGCGCCGAGCAGGACGCGAAGTGGTACGAGACCGCGGAGCCGGTGCCGGGTCCGACGACCAAGCTCATGCAAGGCCTCGCCAAGAAGCACAAGATGGCGATCGTCGTCCCGCTCTATGAGACGCCGATGCCGGGCACCTACTACAACACCGCGGTCGTCATTGACGCGGACGGCAAGGTCCTTGGGACCTACCGCAAAAACCATATCCCGCATTGCGCTCCCGGTTTCTGGGAGAAGTTCTACTTCAAGCCGGGGAATCTCGGTTATCCGGTCTTCCAGACCCGCTACGCGAAAGTCGGGGTCTATATCTGCTACGACCGGCACTTCCCGGACGGCGCCCGCATCCTGGGCTTGAACGGCGCCGAGATCGTCTTCAACCCCTCCGCGACCGTCGCGGGGCTTTCCGAATACCTCTGGAAGCTCGAGCAGCCGGCGCACTGCGTCGCGAACCAATATTTCGTGGGCGCGATCAACCGCGTGGGCTGGGAGAAGCCCTGGAAGATCGGCGAGTTCTACGGCCAGTCCTATTTCTGCGATCCCCGCGGACGCATCCTGACCTCGGGTCCCCGCGACAAAGACGCGCTCGTCGCCGCCAATCTGGATCTCGACCGGATTCTCGAGGTGCGAAACGTCTGGCAGTTCTTCAGGGACCGCCGGCCCGAGACGTATCAGCCGCTCGTTGAGCAGCTGCCTTAGGCTCCTTTGCTTGGCGACGCTTCATGACTCGGAGGGAAGCTGATGGGCTATGACCTGATCATCAAGAACGCGACGGTCTTGACGGCCTCGGACAAATACGCGGCGGACATCGCGGTCGCGGGGGGGCGCATCGCGGCCCTGGGGGCGTTCAGGGCGGACGGCGCCGAGACGGTGGACGCCCGGGGCTTGATCGCCGTTCCCGGCGGCATCGACGTCCACACCCATTTCGACATGCCCTTCATGGGCGCCACCACCGCGGACGATTTTCGCTCGGGATCCGAGGGCGCGGTTTTCGGAGGGACGACGACCGTCGTGGACTTCGCGATCCAGAAAAAAGGAGAGGCTTTGAGGAAGGCGCTCGACACATGGCACGAGAAGGCCGAGGGGAAGTCCCTCGTCGATTACTCCTTCCACATGATCGTGACGGACCTCGGCGAGAAAAACGAGTCCGAGATGGACAAGATGGTCGACGAGGGCGTGAGCTCCTTCAAGCTCTTCATGGCCTATCCCGGCATCTTCATGTCGGATGACGCGACGATCTTCCGGGCGCTGCTTCGAACGAAGGAGAACGGCGGCATGATCTGCATGCACGCGGAAAACGGCGGCGTCATCGACATCCTGGTCAGAAAGGCGCTTGCCGAGAAAAAGACCGCGCCCAAATACCACGCCCTCACTCGTCCCATGTCCGCCGAGGCCGAGGCGACCCGGCGCGCGATCGCCTTGGCCGAGATGGCGGGCGTGCCGATCTACATCGTGCATCTTTCGGCCGCGGACGCGATGGAGGAGGTGCGGCGCGCCCGCGAACGCGGCGTTCCCGCCTTCGCGGAAACGTGCCCCCAATATCTCTATCTCTCCTATGAGGATTACGAGCGGCCGGGCTTCGAGGGCGCGAAATTCGTGATGTCGCCGCCCTTGCGCCCGAGGGGCAACGAGGAGAGGCTTTGGAAGGGCTTGGCGCGCGACGATCTCCAGGTCGTCTCGACGGACCATTGCTCCTTTTGCATGAAGGCCGGAGGCGGCAAGCCCGGCAAGGAGCTGGGGAAGAAGGACTTCTCGAAAATCCCCAACGGGGCTCCGGGGGTTGAGACCCGGATGCTTCTACTGTGGCAGGCGGTCGAGGAGGGGAGGCTCAGCGAGCATCGCTTCGTCGAGGTGACCTCGACCGCGCCGGCCAAGCTGTTCGGCCTTTATCCCCGAAAAGGCCATTTGTCCCCGGGGGCGGACGCGGACATCGTCCTCATCGACCCGCGCAAGAAGCACACGATCTCGGCCCGGACGCATCACACGAAAGCGGACTATAATCCCTACGAGGGGCGCACGGTTCCGGCGTCGATCCGGGACGTGTTCATCCGCGGCCGGCGGATGGTGGCGGGGGAAAAGCTGCTCGGCCCCATGGGTTGCGGCCGCTTCCTGCGCCGCAGCCCCCGTCAATTCAATTGATTTGTTCAAGGAGTTGAAAATGAAAACGGCTGTCCAAGAACCAAAGGCCAAGACGGCGCCGCCGGCTCGGCTCAACCTTTACATCGGCGGCAAGTGGATGGAGGGGCGCGGGAGCTCCGAGATCGTCTCGACGAACCCGGCCGATACGCGGCAGGTTCTGGCGCGATTTAAATCGGCGGACGCCAAGGACGCCGAGAACGCGATCGCGGCGGCGCGGGCGGCCTTCCCCGGCTGGCGATCGACGCCCGCCCCCGTGCGAGGGCGCATCCTCGCGCGCGCCGCCCAGATCGCCCGGACGCGCCGCGAGGAGCTGGGACGCCTCATGACCCGGGAGGAAGGGAAGATCCTCCCCGAGGCGTTGGGCGAGATGGACAAGGGAACGACCTTGATCGAATGGTTCGCCGGAGAAGGCCTGCGCCTTTCGGGCGAGACCATGCCCTCCGAACTTCCCAGGAACTTCCTTTATACCGCGCGCGAGCCCCTCGGGGTCGTCTCCATCATCACCCCCTGGAATTTTCCGTGGGCGATCCCGGTTTGGAAGATGGCGCCGGCTCTCGTCGCGGGGAACACCGTGGTCTTTAAGCCCGCGTCTCTCGTCCCCGCGAT
>JAJYFI010000233.1 GCA_021790955.1 bacterium
AGCCAGGAGGCTTTTCGAGGCTGAGGACGGAGGATTCTACCTTGCCGCGGCGCCGGAGGGTTTTGAGAGCGGGTTGATGCGCACGCTGGAGGACACGGACAACGTCGAGCCGTCGGCGAGCTCCGTCATGGCCCTGAATCTGCTGCGCCTGAGCCGCTTGACGGGAAGGGACGAGTTTCGATTTGGGGCGATCAGGACCATCGAGCGCTTCGCCCCGCTCCTGGCCGAACGCCCGATGGCCTTGGCCGCGATGCTTGGAGCGCTCGCGTTTCATCTCGCGCCGCCCGCCGAGTTGGCGATCGTCTCGCGTCGCGGGGACGCCGAGGCTTCGGCGATGGCCGCCGCGGCCGGACGCCTTTTCCTTCCAAGCGCCGTCGTGGCGCTCGCGGCCGAGGAGGACCGGGGGGCCGCGGCGAGGCTCGTCCCGTTCGTCGGGCCTTTGGAAGCCAAGGGCGGCCGCGCGACGGGTTATTGGTGCGAGAACTACTCATGCCGCGCCCCCGCCGTCGGGCTTCAGGCTTGGCGGGAAAAATTGAAGGAGATGGCTCAAGAAAAGGAGGCGCCTCGATGCTGACGGCCGCCGTCGTCCAATGGCTTCATGTGATGTCCGCGATCATTTGGATCGGCGGGACGATTTTCGCCTCGCTCGTCCTCCAGCCGATCCTCGCGAAAAATCTTTCGCCGCAGCAGCGCATGCCGCTTTATCATCTGATGGGAAACCGCTTCAAAATCATCCAGACGGCGTGCCTCCTGACATTGATCGCGACGGGCCTCTTCAAGCTTTGGCCCTTCCGCCACCATCCCGAGGCGTTCTCAAGCTTCTACGGCCACGTCCTGGGGGTCAAGCTCGTCCTCGTGGCCCTGGTTTCCCTGCTGACCTACCTGCACAGCTACGTTTGGGGGCCGCGGCTGACCGCGCTCGCCCAGAACCCCGGGAGCCCGGAATTCTCTTCCGTGTTGAAAAAGCTTTATTTATGGGGCCGGATCAACCTGGCCTTGATCATCGCCATCGTCTTTTGCGCCGCCCTTCTGCGATTCGGCCCTTTTTAAGCATGCTATCATACGAGTAATGATCTTGGTCTTTCTATCGCCCGCTCGGAGGATCCTGATCGGGGCGGCCCTGGCCGTTCTTGTTCTCGCGCCGGCCGCCGGGGCGTTCTCGTGGTTTAAAAGCCCCGGCCAAAAGCTCATCGACGCCGCCGCGCGCGGCGACGCCGTCGAGGTCCGATCCTTGCTCAAGCGCTATCCGGGCATCCTCGGCCAAAGCCGGAATTCCTACCATAGGTACAACTACGCGCTGGATCATTCCGGCGGCTGCGACGGGATGGAGACCGTTCTTCCCTATTCCCGGAGCAAGAGTTTCCTTAAAGAGCATCCCGAAAACAATGTCCCCTTGAGCCTTTTTTTCGACCATTCCATCGGGTATTTCGCCTTGATGTACGCGCTCCAAAACGACCGCGCCGACATGGTCAAGCTCCTTTTGGACAAGGGCGCTCTCCCCCAGGGCGAGAAGCGCCTCCGCCGTCTCAACGAGCTCCTGGGCTGGGCCGCCGAGTTCGGCTATACGGACATCGTCAGGCTCCTTCTCGACGAGGGTGCCGACGCCAACGCCCGGATGAGCATCAGCATCTTCGACGGGACCCCCCTGCGCTTCGCCGCCAGGAACCTCCACTATGACGCGGCCCGGCTCCTGATCGAAAAAGGAGCCGACGTCAATGCCAGAAACCAATATGGCGCGACCATCCTGGAGAAGCTGGCGGAGGACAAGGGAGACTGCGGCGATCATCCGGCCATCCAAGACGCTTTCATGAACGTGGCCGGGCTCCTGCTCCGATACGGCGCGGACCTCGACGCCAAGGACTCGAGCGGCTATTCCGTGTCCTCCTTCGCCTTGACCCAAACGATGGCCGCCCTGAGGCGGGTGCGCGTGAAGAGGCGGTGTTTCACGACGTGCTACATCGCGGCCGACGGGACGGAGCTCAAGGACGCCGCCGGCGCCGTGCTGACGCGGCTGCCGCTTGGAACCCAGGTCCGGGACGAGAAGGAGGAGAACGGCTACGACTGGATCGACGTGGGGAAAAATCTGTCCGGCTGGGTCAAGGCCGAAAGCTTGAGCGTCTCCCGCCCGGACATGTTCGCGCCGATCATCCGCGTGATTTCCAAGGACCTCAAGGGCCCGAAACTGGCGGTGACGGGCGTCGTTTATTCCGACAAGCCCCTCAAAGCCCTCGCGTTCGGCGGCCGGAAGCTTTCGCGGGCCGATTTCCAGGCGCCGAAGGGGAATTACCGCCATGCCTATCCGTTCAAGGGCGACATGGATGTCGCCCCGGGAGACCATCCCGTTTTGGAGGCGGAGGACGATTCCGGCCTCAAGTCCCGGCTCGCGGTGAACCTTCAGGCGCCGATCCTCGATT
Source organism: bacterium (assembly GCA_021790955.1). Classification (GTDB taxonomy): domain Bacteria; phylum Elusimicrobiota; class Elusimicrobia; order UBA1565; family UBA9628; genus JAJZAK01. The sequence continues at coordinate 2,415 of JAJYFI010000233.1, forward strand.
ACACGCCCGCCTATGCCCAGCTGATGGTCCTGCGCAGCGCGCCGGTCCTGGCCGCGCCGAGCCCCGGCGCGCGGGTCTTGGGGAAGGTCTTGCGCCGAAGCGTCATCGTCTCCGTCGGCCGCAAGAAGGGCTGGTTTTGCCTGGAGGGCGGCGGTTGGCTCGCGGCCGCGGACGCGGCCGAGACGGCGGGAGGCGCGGGAGAGCCTTCGGCCGAATCCGTGACGGTCAGCGCCTCCTCCGGCCCCGCCGTCCCCGAGGCTCTCTCGGCGCCCTCGGACGTGGACGTGGACATCCCCCGAGGGAAGCCCGACCCCGACGCCGTGGCGGTGATCATCGCCAACAAGGATTACGCGAAGCCGGGAGTGCCCGCGGTCGCGTTCGCCTTGAACGACGGGCGCGTGATGAAAAAGTACGTCCAGCGCCTTTTCGGGGTGGGAGCGGACAACATCATCTACCGGGAAAACGCCGGCGAGGGGGACTTCGAGGAGATTTTCGGGAACGCGGGAAACTACAAGGGCAAGCTCTTCAACTATGTCGCGGGACTCGACCGCCCGCCCGACGTCATCATTTACTACGTGGGGCACGGCGCC
>JAJYFI010000020.1:0-5422 GCA_021790955.1 bacterium
CCTCAAGCTCAGAAATAGCGGCTGGGCGGCGTCCAGGCGCGGCCGCAAGTCGAGGTATTCCCTGAGCCGAGCGAGGGCTTTTTTTCCGACGGGAACGACGCGCTCGCGATCTCCCTTGCCCCAGACGCGCAGGACGCCTGATATCCAATCCACGTCCCCCACGTTGAGGCCGCAAAGCTCGGCGCGGCGCAGGCCGCTCGAGTAGAGGATCTCCAGGATGGCGTTGTTGCGAGCGAGGAGAACCCTCGACGTCTCGGGAGCCGATCCCAGGAGGCCCTCGGTCTCGCGAGCCGTCAGGAAACGGGGCAGGCGCCTCTCCTTTTTGGGAAGGGGCAGGCCGACGAAGGGGTCCGACGTCATGGCCCCCTCCTGGCGCAGAAAGCGCAGAAAGGATCGCAGGGACGACACCCGGCGCAGGATGGAGTTGGGACTCGACCGCTTGGCGGCGCCCAAGCGCGCCAGATAGTTTCTTAGCATCGGGCGCCGGATCGCGTCGGGGCTTGGAGGGTTCTCGGCCGAGAGGAAGCCGCGAAGGTCCTTCTCGTAGGCGCGCAGCGTATGAGGGGAATAGCGGCGGGAAAATTTCAGGTGCCGCAGGAAGCGGTCAATCCAGGGGTTCACGTCGACGGCTTAGGCTTGGGATGCGACGCTTCAAACTCGGCCTTCAGGGATTCTCCTTCCTCCCGGCTCAGGCGCTTGAGGTTGCGGCATTTGGGATATCCCGAGCAGGCGATGAAATAGCCTCTTTTGCCCAGGCGCAACAGGAAGGGGCTCTGGCATTTCTCGCAGCGCCGCGAGGTGGGGATGGGGCGGGAGGATTCGATTTTGTTGCCCGCGGCGTCGAGGGTGTAGGAATTCTTGCAAGCGGGGTATCCCGAGCAGGCGATGAAACGGCCCCGCCTCCCCTGGCGGTAGACGAGGGGCTTGCCGCAAAGGTCGCAGATTTCCCCCGTCTCCTCGGCCACGAGTTTTTTCCCCTGGGCGTCCAGCGCGATCTTGCCCTTGCATTTAGGGAAATCGGAGCAGCCGAGGTATTTGCCGAAGCGGCTTTGCCGCAGGAGCATGGGCTTGCCGCAGATGGGACATTTCTCGTCGGTGGGCGCGGGTTTGACGCGCTCGTCGCGCATGACGCGCGCCGCCTCGGCAAGAGCTCGGGAAAAGGGATCATAAAAATCCCTCACGACCCGCGTCCAGGGCTCCTTTCCTTCGGCGATCGAGTCGAGCCGCGCCTCCATCTTGGCGGTGTAGGCGAGGCTGACCACGTCCGGGAAGTGCTCCTTGAGCTTGTCGATCACCAGCGACCCGAGTTCCGTCGGCAAGATGCGGCGGTCCTTGGGTTGGCGCTGGGCGTAATGGCGTTCAAAGAGGGTCGAAATCGTCGGGGCATAGGTCGACGGACGGCCGATCCCGTGCTTTTCCATCGTCTTGATGAGGCTCGCCTCGTTGTAATGTGGAGGAGGGCTTGTCGAGAGCTCCTGGGATTTGATCTCGACAAGATCGAGCGGGTCTCCCTGCGCGAGCGGCGGTATCGGGGCCTGGGACTCCTCGGATGAGGTCGCGTCGGGCTCCCCCTCCCCCTCCGCCTCCTGGGCCGCCTCGGCGGCCTTGAGGAAGCCGTCGAACTTCAGGGTTCGACCCGAGGCCCGGAAGACCGCGTCGCCGCAAGCCATCTCGGCGGCAATCGAGTCGTACACCGCCGGCGTCATCTGGCTCGCGGCGAATCGGTTCCAAATGAGTTCGTAGAGCCTGGCTTGGTCCGGCGTCAGGTGCTTCTTGGCGAGAGCCGGCTCGCGCAGGATGCTCGTCGGACGGATGGCCTCGTGAGCCTCCTGGGCGAGGGAGGATTTCTGCTGGTAGACGGGGGGCTTGGGGGGGACGTAGGAAGGCCCGAAACGCTTGGCGAGGAATTGGGCCGCCTCCTGCGCCGCGCTCGTGGCGACGGAAAAAGAGTCCGTGCGCATGTACGTGATGAGGCCGACCGCGCCTTCGCCTCCCACATCGACGCCTTCATAGAGCGATTGCGCGACCATCATCGTTCTCTTGGCGGTAAATCCCAGCCTCTGGGAGGCGGCCTGCTGGAGTCCGCTCGTCGCGAAGGGCGGCGGCGGGAAGCGGCGCGTTTCTTTTCGCTCGGTCTCAAGGACGCGGACCTCCTTGCCCGCCAGCGCCTTCTTGAGCTCCTCGACGCTCGCGGCGGCGCGCAGGATGGTGACCCTGACGCGATAGGGCTCGGCGAAGAGCTCGAACGTCTTCGACGACTCGACCTTTTCGCCCTTCCACCGCACCAGATCCGCCTCAAAAGGAGGGTGGCCGGCCTTTTCAAGGAGGGCCTTGACGCCCCAGTAGCTTTCCGGCTTGAAGTCCCGGATCTCGCGTTCGCGCTCGACGAGAAGAGCCAGCGCCGCCGATTGGACGCGGCCGGCGGAAAGCCCTCGGCTTATTTTCTTCCAGAGGAGCGGCGAGAGCTTGTAGCCCACGAGGCGGTCGAGGACCCTGCGGGCCTGTTGGGCGTTGACGAGGCGCTCGTCGATCGCGCGCGGGTGCTCGAGAGCCTCCGCGATCGCATGAGGCGTGATCTCGTGGAAGGTGATGCGGGCCGCTTTTTCCGGCGGGATGTCGAGGGCCTCGACCAGATGCCAAGCGATCGACTCGCCTTCCCGGTCCTGGTCCGTCGCGAGATAGACCCGGGTGGATTTCCCGACCAGGGCCTCGATGTCGGAAAGAATCTTCTTCGCCTTGGGGAGCACCACGTAATCCGGCGCGAAATCCTTTTTCTCGTCGACTCCCAGGCGCCTTTCCGGCAGGTCCCTGATATGGCCGTAGGAGCTGCGCACGACGTAGCCTTTGGAGCCCAGGTAACGGGCGATGGTTTTTTCCTTGGCGGGCGACTCGACGATGAGGAGCGCCTTGGAGGCTCCCTCGGCGGCTTTCTTGCCGGCCTTTTTCGAGGAGGGCTGGTCTGAAGGAGCCTTAGTTTTCTTTGCGGGCATAGCGGCGTCCAGGGAGGGAAACGATGAGATCGGCGAGTTCCATGTCGAGAAGGCTTTGAAGCAAGGGCGGCGCGTCGGAGCCCTCGGCCTCGATAAGCTCATCGAGCGTCAAGGCCTCGGAGCCGAGGGATTCTAGAATTTTGGACCAGCGTTGAGGAAATGGGGGCTTTGGAAACGCCGGGCGAGCCGCTGGCGCCGCCACGGCGCGTTCGACGAGCCGCTCCTTGAGGCCGGGGATTTTCCACAGAAGCTCCTCCGCGTTCGTCAATAGAGAGGCCCCGTTCTCCAGGAGCCAATGCGGGGCCTGGCTCAGCGGCGAGGAGGCGGGGCCGGGAACGGCGAACACCTCGCGCCCTTGCTCGGCGGCGAGTCTCGCGGTGATGAGGGAGCCGGACTTGAGGCGGCCCTCGACGATCACGCAGCCAAGGCTGAGCCCCGCGATGATGCGGTTGCGCTTGGGGAAGTGGCCGGCGAGCGGCGCCGCGTTCATGGGCAATTCACTGATGAGGCATCCTCCCGCCGCGACGAGCCGCTCCGCAAGCCCGCGGTGCTCGGGCGGATAGACCTGGCCCAGGCCGCATCCCAGCACGGCCCAGGTGACTCCTCCCGCGTCGAGCGCGGCATGATGGGCCATGCCGTCGATGCCCCGCGCCAGACCGCTGACGACCGCGATGCCCTTGGCCGCCATCCCCCGCGAGAGCTCCGCGGCGGTGCGAAGGCCATAAGGGCTCGGCCGGCGGGATCCGACGACGGCGACGGCGGGAAGGGCATGGTCGAGCCGCCCTTGGATGTAGAGAGTGCCGGGAGCGTCATGGATGTTCCTGAGGAGAGGCGGATATTCAGGGTCCTCTCTGCGGACGGCGCGAACCGGGACGTTCATAAGAGCTCCTCGGAGAGGACGCTTTGAGGCGCCGACCGTCGCCGCGGCGGGAAGGGCGCCGGGCGATGGCCGCGATTCGGCGCCGCCGCCTCCGGCGGGACGGCGCGCCCCGTGAGCACGCCTGAGACCCGGCTGAAAACATCTTTATCACGGCTCAAACGGCCCCATTCTTGCGGGATCCTCCCCGCGCAGACGATGAGCCACCGGGCGTCGAGCGAAAGGGCGTGGGCGAGCCGCCTTAAGGCATCCTCGTCGGAGGGAGGGTTTCTTTTGCCCAAGAGGACCTTGGAGAAATAGGAAGGATCGAGACCCGAGAGGCGGCAGAGCTTCCTCAAAGACAGTCCCCGCCGGCGCATGCCATCGACAACCTCGCTGGCGAAGGGATGCGGCCCTCCGCGGGACGAGATCATCTCGACGGCTCCTCCTGGAGAAGATTGCCTTCCTCGGCGGCGTCGACGGCCTTGACGACCGTCATTTCGTAGCGGCCCGGTCCGGTCCGCTTTAGGACCGCTGCGGTTCCAAAGCGGACGACGTGACGGGATCCCGGGGAATCCCCGGTCTTGACGCTGTCCATGCGCAGGAGCCAAAAACGGGTCCCTGCGGCGGGATCGAGCCCGGGCCTGAGCGATGCGACGAAGCTCTGGCCGGGTTCCAGCAGCATCGGGGCCTCTTCGTTCGGCGGCGGCGAGATCACGCCGTCGGCTTTCCAGTCCGATTCGACCCGCATGCGGATTTCCGACGGGGCGTAGCCCGGTTGGTCTTTGGGAGTTCCCTCGGAAAGGCCTTCTCGCGGAGGCGCCGGCGGCGGAGCGGGGGCCGGCGCCGTCGACAACTCCGGAATATCGAGGATCTGCCCCGGAAAAATCCAGTGGGGATTGCGAATGGAGGGGCGGTTCGCGGAATAGATTCGCTCCCAGATCCATGGGTCGCCATAATAATGGATCGATAAATCCCACAGGTTGTCGCCGGGCTTGACGGTGTGTTTCGGGTCCGAGGCCCGGCCGGGGGTCGTCGCGGCCGCGAGCAGGGCGAAGGCGAGGAATATCTTGATTGGATTCATAAGGGAGCCGCCAACGCCGCCGGATCGGCCCAGAGCCGTTCAAGCCGGTTGAAGTCGAGAGCCTCGGCGACATGCTCGCGCCGGATCTCGGCGCATTCGGCCAGGTCGGCGATCGTCCTGGCGAGCCTGAGGGTGCGGTCGAGGCTTCTCGCGGAAACCGCCCAGCGCTTGGATGCCGCCTCGAGAAGCCGGACTCCATCCGCGTCCAGTCGGCAGAAAAGGCGCAAGTCTCTCGACGGGATGCGGGCGTTGACCGAGAAGCCCAGGCCTTGGTAACGGGACGCTTGCATCGCCCGGGCTTTTTGAACCGTCGCTCGAGCGGCCGCGGATGACGGCGAGGGGCCGCCGCGCTCGGCCCCGGCCCATTCTTCGAAGGCGATCGGGTTCATTTCGGCCAGGATGTCGATGCGGTCGAGAAGGGGCCCCGAAAGCCGCTGGGCGTAGCGTCCGAGCATCATGGGGGTGCAGAGGCATTCGCGCCGGGGATGCCCG
>JAJYFI010000020.1:5432-11523 GCA_021790955.1 bacterium
CCACCCGCACGGGCAAGGGTTCGTCGCCGCGACGAGCATGAATCTTGCCGGGTATTCGACGGCCTCCCGGGCCCGGGCGACCGTGATGCGGCCTTCTTCGAGCGGCTCCCGCAGGGCCTCGAGCGCGGGGCGGGAAAACTCCGCGAGCTCGTCGAGAAAAAGGACGCCGTGGTGCGCCAAGGTGATCTCTCCGGGCTTCGCTTGGGGGCCGCCTCCGACAAGGGCGACGGCGGAGGCCGAATGGTGGGGGGCGCGGAACGGGCGTTGGCGCACGAGTCCCGCCCGGGCCGCGCCGCCGCGCCCGGAGAGGGCGTGGAGGCGGGTGACATCGAGCCTTTCTTGGAGGCTCAACGGGGGCAGGAGGCCCGGCAGGCGTTTGGCGAGAAGGGATTTGCCCGTGCCGGGAGGGCCGACGAGAAGGAGGTTGTGCGCCCCGGCCGCCGCGATCGTCAGGGCGCGCTTGGCGAGGGCCTGCCCCTTGATGTCGGACAAATCATCGGCTCCTCCGTTCGCGGGTTCCTCGGGGGCGTCGTCGTCCATCGGCTCTCTGGAGACGGCTCCCCGCCTCTCAGCGGCGGGCGACGAAAGCCAGTCCACCGTCTCGCGCAGGGAACGGACGGGATAGACGGGAAGGCCGGCCGCCGCGAGCTCCTCCGCGTTGGCCGAGGGCGCCACCAGGGCCTCGAATCCATGCCGCTTGGCCTCGAGGGAGAGAGACAACGCCGATTCGATCCTCACCAGGGAGCCGTCCAGGGCGAGCTCGCCTAGAAGGCAGAGATTTTTCCCGGCAAGGCTCCTTGGTATTTGGCCCGTGGACTCCAGGAGGGCGACGGCGATCGCCAAGTCGAAGTGGGAGCCTTCCTTGCGCGCCCGGGCCGGGGACAGATTGACGGTGATCCTTTTGGGAGCGAGGCAAAAACCGGAGTTTCTGATGGCCCCCACGAGACGCTCCCTGGACTCCCGGACGGCCGCGTCGGGAAGGCCGACCACCGCGTAGGCGGGGAGGCCGTTGGCGACGTCCACCTCGACGGCGACGGGGTAGGCCTCCATGCCGCGCAAGGCCAGGGAATGCGTCCGCGCGATCATGCCGCCCTTCCGTCGGCGTCCGTCTGCGGCAGGGCGGCGTCCTGCTCGCGAGCGAGAAGAAAATGGAAGGTCGTCCCCTTCCCGGGGTGGGAATCGAACCATATGCGGCCTCCGTGCTTGGAGACTACCTCCCTGCACAGCGCAAGGCCCAGCCCCGTCCCGGGAGCCTTGACCTCGGAATGGTTGGAGGCTCGGAAGAACTTCTCGAAGATGCGGTTATGCTCCGATGGAGGGATGCCGATCCCGTTGTCCTGGATGGAGACGACGACGAATTCCCCCTTGTCCCGGGCCGAAATAAGCACCCGCCCGCCGGGGCGGGTGAATTTCAAGGCGTTCGACAAGAGGTTGTCGACGACGAGAGAAATCCACTTGGGGTCCGCCATGACGAGAGGCAGGCTCTCCGGGATTTCGACGGAGATCGATTTCTGGGCGTTCATGGCTTGCGGGACGTGGGACTCCACGCTCGTGTGGATGATCTCGCCAATCCGCAGCGCCCGCATCTCCATGGCGACGCCCCCCTCGAGGCGGGTCAAATCCAGGAGTTCGAGAACGATCGCCTCCAGGCGCTTGACCGATTTCATGGCCATTTTGAGGAATTTCATCTGTTTTTCGGCCAAGGGGCCCGCCTCGCCCTCCATGAGCATGGTCAAAAATCCCCCCAGCGTCGTCAAAGGAGTGCGGAACTCATGGCTTGCCGTCGACACGAACTCATCTTTAATACGATTGAGGGCCTCCAATTGTTCCGTGGCCCAGGATAATTTTCGGTTGAGCATGGCCGTCTCGACGAGGATGGCCACCTCATCGGCGATCAGGCGCGCGAAGCTGAGATCGTCGGCCGTAAAATAGCGGGGACGCACGCTTCCCACCCGGAGCACCCCGAGGGAGTGGCTCTTGGTCTTAAGCGGCACGACCATGAGGGAGCGGATGTTCCAAAGCTTGGCGTAGCCGGCGGAGACGGAGGGGTCGCTTTGGGCGTCGCCGGTCATGAAGGGCTCGCCGGTCTTGAACGCCCGCACGGACGAGGAGTTCTCCGCAGAGATGGGGATGCGGTAGAACTGGTCCTCGCTGTCCAGGCCGAAGGCCCCGGGCTGGGTGACGAGCTCCATGGTTTCTTCGTCGAGCGTCAGGAGCGCGACGAGGTCCGCCTTGAGATATTTGGAGACGATCGTCACGACCGCGCTGAAGGCGGGACGCGCCTGCTCGGCTTCCGCAGTGAGCGCCGCGGCCACGACGCGCAGGGTCTTGACCTCGCGGCGGCGGTGGAGGACCTTGCCGCGAGCTTCGGAGAGGGCCTCTTGAGTTTGAGCGAGGGAGTCGGCGAGCTTGCGACGCATTCTCCAATAAAGAACGAAGGTCCAAGCGAGGGCGGCCAGAGCGGCGGCGGCCAAGGCGAGCTCCATCTCCGGGCGCATGAGGGACTCAGGAACGTGATTCATGGAAAAAATCATGAAGCAGGTCCGCATGAGCGGCGAGATAGGCGTCCGGCTCCGACTCGGGATCGAGGGGGATCGCCGCGCAGGAGATGCCGAGTCCCTTCAGGGCGGCCATGGCGGCATGGGCGCGAGAGCTTGCCGCCGCCGCGGTCCAATCGTCAGCCTCGGCGTCCGCGATGACGGCTGCGTCGCAGGCGGCGTCGGCGCAGAAGTCCGCTGCGGCCGAGGCGTCTTCGCCTTGAGCCGGGCAGGCCCGGGAGAGGACGGCATCGTAGGCCGCAAGCCCTTGAGTTCGGCGCTCTTCGCGAAGAAAGCGATCGAGAGAAGCCTCGCCCTGCGCGCGCGCGTTCTCGGGAAAAAGCAAGGCGAGGCGCTTGGGGCCGCCGGAGGATAAATCGTGCGGCGAGGAAAGGAGTCCCGTCGCGCCGAGAGGCTCCAGGGACAAATTGAAGACGCGGTCGAGCCCGGCTTGGCGCAAGGCCGCAAGGCGCCGCAGCCAGGGATAAAGCCCCTTGAAGCCCTCCTCGGCGCTCGCCAGTTCGTCGAGAAGCTTTTCAAGCGCCTCGGGAGCGACGACGAAGCCGTAACGGCTGAAGAAACGATCGGCGGCGGCGAAAATGTGCTTCCCCGTCGGCGGGCCGATCAGGACTTCTCTTGAGAGTTCCCCCTGAGGCTCAAGGAACGCGGCGGGGACCGTCCCCGCCGCGCCCGCGATCACGACCTGAAGGCCGCGCCGGCAAAAATCAGCGGCGATCTTTCCGGCCAGAGCCGCGCCTCCTTTGGAGTTTATGAGATGGACGTCGTCGACGAGCAGCGCGCGCCGCGTCCGGAAAGACGCTCCGAAAGCTCCGGCTTGGCCTGACTGGACGGCCGCGGAGGCATTGCGAAAAAGTTCCGCCGCGCTCGCGAGAAGCGCGCTGCCGCCTCCCCAGCGGCGATCGAAATCCTCCGCCATGGCGTTGAGAAGATGGGTTTTTCCGGAGCACTCGGGCCCGCGGATCACGAGGGGGTTGTGCACGAGACCCGGCGAGGCGGCGGCTTCCCGGGCCGCGGCGCGCGCCAGGCGGTTGGAGGGGCCGACGCAGAAGGTCTCGAAGGTTTGTGACGCGTCGCGGCGCTTCGACCGCGGGCGCACGGGGGCCGGTCCTCCTTCGTCCCGGGGAGCCGCGGGACGCCGCGGGACGAGATCTTCCAGGAGCTTCACGAGCGCCTCCCGGCTTCGCTCGTCGAGCTGATGGAGGAAGAGTTTGAAATCGAAGCCCTCGGGGCACGAGGAGGAATCCGGACGGCCGCACGCGGCTCCAAGTTTTCCCATGAGGAGGGAAACCTCCGCGAGACTTCCCTTGATGAAGAGCTGATGCCGGCGGGGATCTCGGCCGGTGGGCGCGGGTTGAAGGAGCCAGCGCTGCATGGTCACGGCTGGAATGGGGTGGGCACTTAAAATTGAAGTTTGAAGACGATCTCGATGACGGAGGCCTTGCGGCCCGTGGAGGCCGCGTCGATCTGGCAGCGGGAGATCCCCTCGGAGCGCAGCGACGCCGAGAGCGCCTTGATCCACTCGGGGCTTAGCCCGTCGCCGATCATGACGGCCAGGTCCGTCCCGGCCGCCTTGATCTCATGGGCGATGGCCGCGGTGTCCTCGCTTTCCGAGACGGCTCTATCCAGGGCTTCCTTGATCTCAAGGGGGCTCCTCGTTGTCCCGGCCGCGAGCGCTTTGAGGAGGGAGAGGAGCCGCTCCTTGGCCGGGGCGGTCTTGGCGACGTGCAGGAAGGCGAGGCGGCGCGTCCCCGAGCCTTTGGCCGAAGACGCGGGAGCAGGCGTCGACGGTGCGGGCCGAAAGGCGAAATCCGGGACCGAGCGGAACAGAGCCTCCAGGTCGATCCATAAGCCCAAAGCGCTCTCCTGCGGCATCGGGCTCATTCTCGGACGATGCGGACCCCTCGAAGGGTCAGCCAGTCGGAGGCCAGGGGACTCACGATGGCCTTCGCCGGGACGCGCAATTCCTTGGATCCATCCTTGAGGGCCTTTTTGATGTCATGTTCCGACAAGAAAATCCTGCCCGCCGGCCCTTCGGGACCTTTCGGCCGCGGCCGGGGAGAGCCGGCGGACGAAGGGGGGGGGGCCGGACGGAGCTTGATCTGAGAGACGATCAGATCGATGAGATCGTCGCGCGTCAGCACGGAAAGCTAAGCGCCCCGTTCAGCGCGCGATCTTGATCGATATCTGGTCGAGGTATTTCTCCAAATCGTCGTGAGGTCGCGGGATCACGTGGACGCTCACGAGTTCGCCCACCTTCTGGGCCGCGGCCGCCGCCGCGTCGACGGCGGCGCGAACGGCGCCGACTTCGCCGCGGCAAAGAGTCGTGACGAGCCCGGAGCCTATTTTTTCATAGCCCAGGAGCCGGACCCTCGCCGCCTTGGCCATCGCGTCCGACGCCTCGATCATCCCGACGAAGCCCTTGGTCTCGACGAGACCCAAAGCCTCACGAACCGAAACTTCTGCCATAGCCGCCTCCTTTCACCAGACTTTTGTCACGCCTCGCTCCAATCGCCCTCGTCCGTCTTTTTTTCAGGCTCGAGGATCGCCCCGCAGGAGCCGCAGCGCTTGGCGGGGCTGTAGGTCCGGATGCATTCGTCGTCCTCCGGCCACCATTCCTCGAAAAACATGTCCGCCTTCTTGCGGCAGGCGAGGCAAAAACGCTCCATGCCGGCGCCGCAGCGCGGGCAGAACTTGGGGGCGGCCGCTTTTTCCGGCGGCGCTCCGGGCGCTTGGTGGATGAGGGCGCCGCAGGAACCGCATTGGAAATCGACGGTGAGCTTGAATTTAGCCGGTTTGTTTTTGGACATGGTTTCGCCGCTATTGTCTTCTATTAATTTAATACTTTCCTGGAGCCGACTCCGAGCCCGTGACGATGGCGACGCTGGCCGACGTTCCCAGGCGGGTCGCGCCGGCTCGAACCATGGCCTCCGCCGCGCCGGCGTCCCGGATGCCGCCCGAGGCCTTGACCCCCATCAAGGGGCCCACGGTCTCGCGCATGAGCCGGATGTCCTCGACCGTCGCTCCGCCCCCGCCAAAGCCCGTCGAGGTCTTGACAAAGTCGGCGCCCGCCTTCTTCGAGAGGAGGCAGGCGCGGATCTTTTCTTCTCGGGACAAAAGCGACGTTTCAAGAATCACCTTGAGCACGCGCCCGCGTGTTGCCTCCCGCACGGCCTGGATGTCGGAGAGGACCAAGGCGTCGTTGCCGGACTTCAGGGCGCCGATATTGAGCACCATGTCGATTTCCTCGGCGCCTCCCGCGATCGCGTCGCGCGCCTCGACGGCCTTGACGGTCGAGGTGGTGGAGCCGAGCGGAAAGCCGATCACCGTGCAGACCTTGACGCCGCTGCCCGCCAGGAGCCTTGAGGACAGCGGGACATAGCTCGGAGGAATGCAGACGGAGGCGAAGCAGTAGGCTTTGGCCTCCTCGCAGAGCTTCGCGATCTCCTCCTGGGTCGCGTTGGGCTTCAAGAGGGTGTGATCGACGAGCCGGGCGATGGGGGAGCAGTTTTTCGCCGGCTTGCAGACGGCGACGC
>JAJYFI010000021.1 GCA_021790955.1 bacterium
ATCATCCTGTTCTCGGCGCGGCCGATCGCCCCGCCGTAGCCGATCCGGGCCTTGATGCCGCCCAGGGAACGCGCCAGATGCGCGAGTCCCCAGGCGGAAGCGAGGGCGTCCGGGTCCGGATGGTCGCGGGGGAGGATGAGAAGCGGCGAAAGCCTCCGGCCCTCGGCCGCGAGAAAATCGAGAAGCGCCTTCGCCCGGCGGGAGACCGCCATCTAGAGTCCCACGAGAAGCACCCAGGCGACGATCGCGATGGCGAGGGCAGCCAGCTTCTCCTTGATGTTGCGGCGCAGGAAATGCCGGAGCTTGCCCCCGGTGGTCTGCGGCGCGTTCGCGGCGTAGAAGGCGCCGAGCTTCTCTTGGAGCGCGCCGATGTCCTCCAGATAGACGAGCTCTCCTGCCTGGGCTGCGGACACCGTTCCCTTCTCCTCGCTCACGACGATCGCGAGGGCGTCCGTCCTCTCGGAAAGCCCGAGGGCCGCGGCGTGGCGCGTGCCGAAACCCTCCACCTTGGAGGATTCCTTGGAAAGGGGAAGATGGCAGCCGAAGCGGCTGATGCGCCCGTCCTCGACGACCACCGCGCCGTCGTGGCCGAGGGAATGCCAGTCGAAGATGCTCTCGAGAAGAGCCTCGGAGATCATCCCGCCCAAGTCCCATCCGGCCTCCAGATGCCGGTCCAGCGGGTCTTTCCCGCGCAGGACGATCAGCGCCCCCGTCTTTTCCCGCGCGAACTTCCCCGCCGTGCGCACGAGCACCTCGATTTCCTTGGGACCGGGCACGGCGACCGGGCCGCGGCCGAATCCACGGAGCCGGAGCGCCAGGCGCTCGAAGGCCTGCCGGAGCTCTTCTTGGAAGATGACGACGATCGCGATGATGAAGACGTCGAAGAATCCGCGGAAGATGTCCGTCGTCATGCGCATGTCGACGATCCGCGCCGCGAGGTAGATCGCCGAAAGGGCCAAAAATCCCATGGCGACGAAGGCGGCCTTCGTCTGCTTGAACCAAACGAGCAACGTGTAGACGGCCGTCGCGACGAAGCCGATGTCGAGGACGTCGGCGAAGCTGGGGGTCTTCAGGGATCTCTCTCCTAGTCGAGGACCGGGGCCGCCTGGCCGTGGTAGCCGCGGTTAAAGCCCTTGATCAGGCCCCGGAGCCCCGCGCCCAGCAGTATGGAGAGCGCGCGGCCCCCGCGCAAGAGCCGCCGGACGTCGTGCGCGGAGCGGATGGAGCGCAGGTTCGCCCACCACACCCCGGGCGTCAAATAATAATCGCGGAAGGCGCGGCGGTACCAGTGCTTCATGCGCTCCTTGCCGATCTTCGGGTTGACGTAGACGGGATTGTCGAAATCGATCGAAAGGTAGTCGCTCCAGCGGGCGTCGGGGCGGATGAGCCCTCCGTCCTTGCGGCACTCCTCGTAGAGGGCCGAGCCCGGGAACGGCACCGGCAGGTAGAAAAGCGCCATCTGGCTTTTGAGGCTTCGGGCGTAGCGGATGGTGTTTTCCACCATCTTCTCATCCTCGCCGGGGAGGCAGATGATGTAGTTGCACAGCATCCGGATGCCGGCTTCGTGGGTCCACATGACGCCGCGGGTCTGCTGCTCGACCGTGCATTGCTTGTGGATGACCTTGAGGGACTCGGGGTTTCCGGACTCAATCCCGTAGAAGATCGTGCGGCAGCCCGCCTCGCGCATCATGGCGAGAAGCTCGGGGTCGACCCGGTCGGTGCGCGTGTTGCAGGTCCATAGAAGGCGCAACTTTTCCTTGATCATGAGGCTGAGGAGCTCGACCGTGTATTTGCGGTTCATCGTGAAGGTCGAATCCTGGAAATAGATCCCCCGCGCCCCCTTTTTCTCCTTGAGGATCTTGAGCTCCTCGACGACGCGCGCGGGGCTGTAGACCCTCTGCTTCTTGCCGAGGATATTGGAGGCCTCGCAGTAGCTGCAGGGGTAAGGACAGCCGCGCTGGGTGACGAGGGGGTAGTTCGGCAGGACGATGTACTGGGTGCCGTCGGGGACGTTAGCCGTAAGGTCCAGATCGAAATAAAAACCAGCGGGGAGCGTGTCCAAATCGCCGATGAGGGGGCGGTCCTGGTTGACGACGATCTCGCCCCCGCGGCGCCAGACGAGGCCCCGGATGGAAGCGAAGTCGGGAGACGCGTCGCGGGCAAGGACGCGGATGAGCTCCTCGAAGGCGTACTCCCCCTCGTGGCGCACGATGAAGTCGCACTCCGGGCATTGCGCCATCGTGAGCTTGGGCGTCGAACTCGCATGGATGTTGCCGAAGACGATCTTGCAGTCCGGCAGGACCTCGCGGCAGAGCTTCGCCGTCCAGAAGCAGTAGTCCGCCGTGGGGGTGAAGACGGGGATGCCGACGATCTCGTAGCGCCCTCGCCGCAGAAAATCCCGCAGGGACTCCTCGGTGAATTGCCCGAACTGGGTGTCCTGGAAACTCACGTCGAAGCCCTTCCAGCGCAGCCACGAGTACATGGAGATGAGCCCGATCGGCGGAAGGAAGCCTTGCTCGGTTTTGAGGCTTCCCCATTTCGCCTCCGCGGGATAGAAGGGTTCGAGGAGCAAAATGCGCGTCTTCGGCGGCGGCTCGGACGGAAGGTAGGGCTCATGCCCGACCAGGGTCGGCTTGACGCTGATCGTTTCGAGTTCGTCGTGTCGGACGGCGGCGGGCATTTTTAAGAGACTGCGTCGTGGAGTGTAACAGGCAGGTTCGGCCGTGTCAAGAAACGCCGGAGGCCGGCCGGGTCGCCCTCAGGGCGCGAGGGAGCTTCGGGACGTCGCCCAGGAGCTCGGGCATCGTCCAGATCATGTCCTCCCGGGTGTAGCTTGAAAGCTCGACGTTGTTGGCGTCCATGTGGATCGCGTCCACGGGGCAGGCCTCCACGCAGTCGCCGCAAAAGATGCACAGCCCGATGTCGATGTCGAAGGTCTTCGCCCTCTTCTCGATGCGGGGGTCCGGGCTCTCCTCGGGCGTGATGTGGATGCATTTCGCGGGGCAGATCGTCTCGCAGAGAAGGCAGGACGTGCAGCGGGGGCTTCCATCCTCGCGCTTTAAGAGCCGGTGGCGGGTGCGGGCGCGCTTGCCCAGAACCGCGGGGTCCTCGGGGTATTGGATGGTCACCGCGCCGGGCTCGACGTTGAGCCCCAGGGCGCGCAGAACGTGCCGGGCGAGGTTGACGAAGAGATGGCGGAAGGTCACGACAAGCCCGATCCAGACCTCCCAGAGGAATATCTGTTCCTTGAGGGTCCTGGCCGGCCGCTCGACCGGCCGCACGGTCATCGCCATAGGTACACTCCCCAAACCGTGACGAGGAAATTGGCGAGCGCCAAGGGAAGGATGTTCTTCCAGCCGAGGCTCAAGAGCTGGTCGAAGCGGAAGCGCGGGAGCGTCCAGCGGACCTGCATGAGGACGAAGAGGACGGCCAGGAGCTTCGCGATGAAGCTCGCGAGCATGAGGATCGCGCCCGAAAGCCCGTCGAGCGCCATCCCCGGGATCTGCCAGCCGCCCAGGAAGATCGCGACGGCGAGCCCCGAGACGACGATGTTCTCCATGAAATCCGTCATGAGGAACATCCCGAACTTCATGCCGGAATACTCCACGTGATAACCCACGATCTCGGCCTCTCCTTCCGGAAGGTCGAAGGGGGCCCGCTTTGAAAGCGCGGTGCCGGCCACCAGGAATAAAATAAAGGCGAGCGGCTGGGTGAAGGCTCCCCAACGGGGGATCGGTCCCCAGAGAAACCCCGCTTGCTTTTCGACCATGGTCTCGAGATTGAGCGTGCCGTAGAGAAAAGCCGGCGCCGCCAGGATGGTGCCCATGCAGATTTCGTAGGAGATCATCTGCGCGGCCCCCCGCAGCCCGCCGAGGAGGGCGTAGTTCGAGTTGGACGCCCAACCCGCCATCATCACGCCGTGGAGCCCAAGGCCCAGCATCGCGAGGACAAAGAGAAGGCCCGCGGGGCTTTCGATCGGCACCAAGCTTAAGGTCTTGCCCGCGATATGGACGACGCCGCCGTAGGGGATGGCGGCCAGGCCCAGGCAGGCGAACCCGAGCGAGAAGCACGGCGCCATCGTATGGAAGAGACGGTTGACCCCCGTCGGGACGAAATCCTCCTTCGTCAGCATCTTGAGCGCGTCGGCGATAGGATGGAAGAGCCCCAGAATCCTAAAACCGAAGATGTCGGCCCGGTTGGCGCCGATGCGGTCCTGCAGGACCGCGCTCTGCTTTCTCTCGACCCAGCCCAGGAGCCCGGCGATGTTCAAGCCGACCGCGAAAAGCGCGAAGGCGACCTTGATCAGGGTCCAGAGCACGGAGAACAAAAGCGGGCTCACGCCAGCGCCCCCGCCTTTTCACGGCGCCCGGAGCTCCCCTCCCCCTCCATGAAGCGGGAGCGCAGATCGTCGAAAATTTGCCAGTCCGGACGAGCCAAGCCAAGCGGCTCAAGGGCCTTGCTGTATTTCTGCGCCTTCCCCTCGAAATTGGTGAAGTGTCCTTCTTCCTCGACATAGGCCGTGGCCGGCAGCCGGTAATGCGCCCAGTCGCCGGCCTCTCCTTTAAAAGGGCTCTGGAAGGACAGGAAATCGAGCCTTTCCAGAAGAGCCTTGGCGCGAGCCGTCCCCCAAGCCCGGGCGGGGTCGCGCTCGACGACGTAGAGGCCCCAGGTCTGGCCGGACTCGATCGATTTCGCGAGCTCGTCCCACGAGAGGCTTTTGATTTCCCGGCCGAAGCCCAACTCGAGGCCCCCGCGAAGGTTCGGCGCCTTCTCCTTGCGCCGCAGGAAATCGTCCTCGGCCCCGATCTGATCCGGCTCCGGGCCGAAAAGGAAACGCTTGATCTTGAGCGTCCTGACGAAAAGCTCGTTGAAGGAGGCCCAATCCTCGTTGGAAAGCATGCCCGAGGCGACGACCGCGAGTCCCTCCGCCCCCTTGGCCGCCGAGCCCTCCTTGATCTCACGCGCGACTTCGTCCAACACCGCGCTCCAGGAGAGGTCCTCGGGCCGGGGCTTCAAGCGCATGACGCGGCCCAGGCGGTGTTCGTCGAGGTTTTTATGCCCATAGCGGCCCTCGTCGCAGATCCAGAATCCGTTGACCTCGGGGTTCTCCCGCGGCTTGAGACGCGCCACCCGCCGCCCCTCGTTATGCCAGGGACGCTTTGTGTTCGTGTGGACGTAAATCGAGCAGCCGCGCGAGCAGCCGGGGCAGATGGATTCCGTCTCGTCGAGGTACCACACCCGGACTTTGAAGCGGAAATCCCGGTCGGTCAGGGCTCCGACGGGGCAGATGTCGACGACGTTCCCCGAATAGGCGTTGTCCAAGGCGCGACCGGGAGCCAGGTCCACCACCTCCCGATGCCCGCGCCCAAAGACGCCGAGTTCATGGGTCTTGGTGACCTCGGCCGTGAAACGCGTGCAGCGCGTGCAGAGGATGCAGCGCTCCTGGTCGAGCATCACGTGGGGGCCGATGGGGATGCGCTTGCCCTTGTGGAGCTTGTCCTCGCGCACCGCGCTCTCGTAGAGACCATACTGCATGTAGTAGTCCTGGAGCTTGCACTCCCCCGACTGGTCGCAGACGGGGCAATCGAGCGGATGGTTGTCGAGATGAAACTCGAGCGAAGAGGACTGGAAACGCCGGGCGTTCGGCGAGGACGTATGGATCTTCATCCCCTCGGCCGCGATCGTCCGGCAGGACATCTGGATGGGCTTGGGCGCCCCCTCGACCTCGCAGGCGCAAATGCGGCAGTTGCCGGGATTGCCAAGCCCCCGGTGATAACAGTAGTGGGGGATCTTGATGCCAAGCTGGCGCGCGGCTTCGATGACGAGCGTGCCCTCCGGAACCGAGACGGGCTTCCCGTCGATGGTCAAAGAGATCATTTTTTTATCGCTCATGCCGCCGCGCCCGCCTTTTCATTGGCCGCCGCGACCCCGGCCTTGAAATCCTCGGGGAACTTCTTCATCATCGCCCGCGTGACGGAGCCGACCGTGTCCCCCAGCGCGCAGATGACCTTGCCGGTGATGTTCTCCCCCGTGCGGTTCAAATTGGGAATGTCCTCGGGACAGCCCTGTCCCTCAAGAATCCGTTCCAGGATGCGCACGGTCCACTCGCTTCCCTCGCGGCAGGGCGTGCACTGGCCGCAGGACTCGTGGGCGAGGAAGCGCTCGATGTTGCGCGCGGCCAACGCCATGTTCACGGTCTCGTCGAGCACCATGATCCCGCCCGCGCCCAGAAACGAACCCACGCCGCGCAGGCTGTCAAAATCCATCGCGACGTCGATCTCGGAAGCGGTCAGGACAGGCGTCGAGGCGCCCCCGGGGATGACCGCCTTGAGCTTGCGTCCGCCGCGCACGCCGCCCGCCGCCTCGATGATGCGCCGCAGCGGCGTCCCCATCGGAAACTCATAGACTCCCGGCTTCTCCACATGGCCGCTGATCGAATAGACCGCGGTCCCTCCGCACTTAGCCGTCCCCATCGCGGCGAACGCCTCGCCCCCGATCCCAAGGAGCGGCGGCAGCATCATGAGCGTCTCGACGTTGTTGACGACGGTCGGGCGGTTCATGAGCCCGTGCGTGGTCGGGAAAGGCGGAGGCTGGCGGGGCCAGGCCTTTTTGCCTTCCATGGTCTCAAGAAGCGCCGTGTCCAGTCCCGAGATATAGGCGCCGGCGCCCCGGGTGAGCCTGATCGCGCAGGACAATCCCGAACCCAGGATGTTTCTCCCCATAAGCCCCGCCTTCTCCGCCTCGGCCAAGGCCTTCTCCAAAATCAGGTGCTGCCTCTTGTATTCGCCCCGGATGAAGATGAAGGAATCCTCGGAGCCGATCACCAACGAGGCGATCAGGAGCCCTTCGATGAGTCCGTGGGGGCAATTCTCGATCAGGACGCGGTCCTTGAAGCAGCCCGGCTCGGACTCATCCGAGTTGACGACGACGTAGCGCGGGCCGGGCATTTTCTCCTTCGCCGGCACCGTCCCCCATTTCATTCCCGTCGGAAAACCGGCGCCGCCCAGGCCGCGGAGGTTCGACTTCTTGACCTCCTCGGCGATCTTGGCGGGGCCCATCTCGATCGCCTTCTTGAGCGTCTCGTAGCCGCCGACCTTCCGGTAGCCCTCCAGAGTCTCGAGTCCGGGCTCCCCGAAATGCTTCGTCAAAAGCCGATGCTCCTTGGGCTCGGGGCCGACGGGGGTCTTCGTCCTAAAATCTTTTCCGGGGTCGGAGACGATCCGGCGCGCCGTCTCCTCGCTCGCGGCGCCGACGAGCTCCTCGTTGACGATCGCGGCGGGGGCCATCTCGCAGGCTCCGAGGCATTCCATCTCCTCGAAGCTCCACTCCCCGTCGGGAGTCGTCTCGCCCGGGCCCACGCCCAGCTTCTCCTTGAGCGCGCGCACGGCCTTGTCCGACCCGCCGAGCTCGCAGGACAGGCCCCGGCAAATCCCGATGCGCCGCCGGCCGGTCGGCTTCTGGGTGAAGAGCGGGAAGAAGGTCGCGACCTCGTGGACACGTCTCAAGGGGACCTCGAACATCTCCGCGAGACGAGACTCCTCCGCGGGGCCGATATGGCGGCGCCATTCCTGGACCTGGCGCAAAGCTTCGATGAGGCCCATGGCGGGATAGGGGAAGCGCGTCGTCCAGCCCTTGAGCGTCTTTTCCTCCGCCGCCGAAAAAACAGGCTTCCCCTGGCTCATCGGTCGAGCTCCCCCCCGATCATGTTGACGGAACCGAAGGTGGGGATGATGTCCGCGATGTAGGAGTCCTTAAGAAGGATCGGCAGGGCCGCCATGATGTAAAGGCACGGCGGCCGGCAGCGCACGCGGTAGGGACGCCCCGAACCGTCGCTCACGATATGAAACCCGAGCTCGCCGTTGCCGCCCTCGACCGCGACGTAGGTCTCCCCCGCCGGAATCTTGATCCCCCAGCTCCACATGATGAGCTCGAAGTGGTTCATCAAGCCCTCGATCGAGCCGTAGGTCTCCTCCTTGGCCGGAAGCACCGCGGCGCGGCTGGCGTTCAGGACGTCCGCGTGCTGCCTCCGTCCGCCGCCCTCGAGCGTCTGGTCGACCTTGGCCGTGTATTTCTTGAGGAGCGCCGTGTCGCCGAATTTGCCCGCGTCCTCGAATTCGTAGGCGTTCTTCATCTCCGCGATATCGAGGGAATGCTTGCCGGCGGGAATCTGCTTGAAGCACTGCTCGATGATGCGCAGGCTCTGCTCGATCTCCGCCAAGCGCACGAGGTAGCGGTCGAAATTATCGCCCGTCGAGCCGACCGGGATCTCGAAATCGACGCGATCGTAGACGAGATAGGGGTGGGCGCGACGCAGGTCGTAGGCGACGCCGGTCGAGCGCAGAAAAGGGCCCGTGATCCCGTAGGCGGCCGCGTCCTCCTTGGAGATGATCCCTGTCTTGTCGACGCGGTCCATGAAGATGCGGTTTTTCGTCAAAAGCTTGTCCGAGTCGCGCACGGCCTCGCGGACCTTCTTGAAGACGTCCCGGCACTTCTCCTCGAAGCCCTGCGGAAGGTCGGCCTTGACGCCCCCGACGCGGGTGAAGTTGGTCGTGACCCGCGCGCCGGCCAGGTTGTCGATGAGCTGGTAGAGGTATTCGCGGGCCTTGATGAGGTAGAGGAAAACCGTGAAGGCGCCCAGCTCCATGGCGCTGGCGCCGACGCAGGTCAGGTGGTCCGTCACGCGCGACAGCTCGCAGGCGATCGTGCGGATGTATTGGCCGCGCTCCGGCGCCTCGATCCCGGCCAGCTTCTCGACCGCCATGGCGTAGCCCACGTTGTTGATGAGCGGGCTGACATAGTTTAAGCGGTCGGTCCACGGAACGACGTTGTTCCAGGTCTCGGACTCCGCGTGCTTCTCGAAAGCGCGGTGGAGATAGCCGATTTCCACGTCCACGTCCTTGATGAGCTCGCCTTCCATCTCAAGGACGAGCCGGACGATGCCGTGCATGGCGGGATGCTGCGGACCCATGTTGAGCATGAAAGTCTTGCGGGCCCTATTCATACTTGACCGTGGGGCGCATGGCATTGAAGCTCGGATTGTCGGGGCGCTCGCCCGAGGCCGGCCCGACGAGCGGCTGGCGCTTCGTGATCGGGTAGTCCTTGCGCAGAGGATGGCCTTGAAACTCCTCGTACATCAAAAGCCTCTTGATCTTGGGGCGGTCGACGAAACCGATCCCGAACATGTCCCAGACCTCGCGCTCGAGCCAGTCCGCGATCGGCCACAGGCTCGCCGCGGAGCGCAGGACGGGCGCGCCCTCCGGGACTTTGACGTGGAGCTCGACGCGGCCGCGGTCCTCGCCGCTTTGAAGGTCGAGCTTCATGAGACGATAGAGCACCTCGAAGCGCGGCTCGCGGCCTTGGGCCGAGTAGTCGACCGCCGTCATGTCGACGAGCATATTGAAGCCCTGCTCCTTGAGGGCGCGCAGCGCGTCGAAGGCCGCCGCGGGCTCGGATTCCCGCCGTTCGCCCTGCCAGGGATTCGCCGCCGCGTCGCCGCTCACGCCGCTTTCGCCTCCCCGCCCTTCGATCGCTGTTTTTGGATCTTTTCCTGGAGCATGACGAGGCCCTGGAGCACCATCTCGGGCCGCGGAGGACAGCCGGGGATGTAGAGATCGACGGGGACGATGGTGTCGATCCCCTGGACGGTCGCGTAGTTATTGTAGAAGCCGCCCGTGCAGGTGCAGACCCCGAAGGCCACGACCCATTTGGGCTCGGCCATCTGGTCGTAGATGCGCCTAAGCACCGGAGCGATCTTGTGCGAGATCGTTCCCACCACCATCAGGCAGTCCGCCTGCCGCGGCGAAAAGCGGGGGAAGCCGGCGCCGAAGCGGTCGAGGTCGTAGTGGGAGGCGGCGGTCGACATGAACTCCATGCCGCAGCAGGCGGTCACGAAGGGGTACTGGAAAATCGAGTATTTGCGCGCCCAACCGAGCGCCGCGTCGAGCCTTGTCGCGAGCGCGCCCTCGGGGACGTAGTCGTCTATCGGCATTCGAGCTCCCCTTTTCTCCAAAAGTACCCCAGCATGAGCCCGACCATCGCGACGAAGACGCTCACGGCCGCCATTTCAAGCGCTCCAGGCTTCGGAGACGTCAGGGCCCAGGGGAGGAGAAAAGCGAGGTCCACATCGAAGATAACAAATAGGACGGCGAAGCGCCAATAAAGCACCGACATGCGCGGAAGCGCGAGCTCAAAGGGACGCTCGCCCGTCTCATAGGGGATGTCCGCGTCTCCCTGGTGCTTCGGACGGGGGCCCAGAAGACGGCTCGCCTGGGTGAAGAAGCCGACGAGCCCCAGGACAAGGACGACGTCGATGGCGATCGCGAGCGCGCTCATCTCATAACCCCAGCAATCTCTGGATCGGCCCCAGGACGATCGGGAAAAGCCCGAGAGCGGCCGAGGGCGCGGCGCAGGCCCAGAGGACGGCCCGGCCGATCGAGCTCCCGGGCGCGGATGCCGACGCCCCCTCCTCGAAATAGGCGTCCCTCACCAGGGCGAGGTAATAGACGAGAGCGATCAAGGCGCTCAGCAGCGCGACCGCGACCGGAACATACAGCCCCGCCTTCAAGGCCTCCCAGAAAATGAGCAGCTTGGCGAGGAACCCCGCCGTCGGCGGCGCGCCCCCCAAAGCCAGCATGAAGACGGCAAAGAGGCCGGCGAGGGCCGGCGAACCCTTGGCGAACCCCTTGAGCTCCTCGCGCGTTTTGAGCCCCGAGACCGCCAAAAACGAGAAGGCGCCGTTGTTCATGAAGAGATAGGCGGCGAGGTAGAAGAAGATCGCGTAAGCCGCCGAGGGGTCGGCGCCCAGGGCCGCCCAGGCGCCCACGCCCAAGATGATGTTGCCCGCGTGGGCGATCGAGGAATACGAGAGAAGCCGCTGGAGGCTCTTCTGCCCCAGGGCCAAGGTCGCCCCGAAGAACATCGTGAGCGCCCCGACCCACGGGAGGGCCCTCGCGAGGGACGAGGCCGGCGCGATCGAGACGACGCGCATCAAAAGCAGGACCGCCGCGGCCTTGAGGGCCGTCGAGAAAAAGCCCGCCAACTCCGGGGGGCTCGCCTCGTAGACGTCGGGAAGCCAAAAATGAAGAGGGACCGCTCCGATCTTAAAGAGCGCCGCGGTTCCCATGAGGGCCAGCGCGGCGTTAAGAATCGGATCGATGGGACGGACGGCGCCGGGCGCGAAGCCGAGCGTCTTCATCCGGGCGTAGTAAAGAGCGATCCCCAGGAGAAAAAGGGCCCCCGCCGCTCCTCCGCAAAAGAAATACTTGAGAGCGGCTTCCGTGGAGGCCTTCCCGCGCCGTCCCAGCCCCGAGACGAGAAGATAGGCGGGGATGGACATCAGCTCAAGGCCGATGAAGAGCATCAGGAGATTCCGGGACAACGCGATGATCCCCATCCCAAG
>JAJYFI010000234.1 GCA_021790955.1 bacterium
GTTTTTTTTCGACTTCGACATCTTCTCGATTTGGCTCTCAAGCGGTTCCCCGTCGCCGAGGGAGGCCCGGCCGTCGGCGCCGTAACGAATCTCGTCGTAGGCGTGATAAACGCCTTTGGAGTCCCGAAACGAGAAACTGAGGATCATCCCCTGGTGGCGCAGTTTGAGGAAGGGCTCCGGCGAGGAGACCAGTTCGAGGTCAAAGAGCACCTTGTGCCAAAAGCGGGCGTAGAGAAGGTGGAGGACCGCGTGTTCGGCTCCTCCCACGTAGCAATCGACGGGCATCCAGGCGCGTTCGAGCGTGCTCGAACAAGGCAGGAGGTCGTTGCGGGGGTCGAGATAGCGGAGATAATACCAGCACGAACCCGCCCATTGAGGCATGGTGTTTGTCTCGCGGCGCGCCGCTTTGCCGCAGCGGGGGCAGGAGGCCCGCACCCACTCCTCGATCGCCGCGAGAGGGGATTCGCCGGTTCCCGTCGGTTTGTAGTTTTTGACCTGGGGCAGAAGAACGGGGAGGTCCTTGTCGGGGACGGGGACGGCCCCGCAGTCGAGGCAGTGGATGACGGGGATCGGCTCTCCCCAATAGCGCTGGCGCGAGAAAATCCAGTCGCGCAGGCGGTACTGGACGGCCTGCTTCCCAAGCCCTTTTTCCGAGAGTTTGGCGACGATGCGCTTGCGGGCCTCGCCGCTCGACAAGCCGTTGGCGTCCGGCGAATTGATCGAAATGCCGTCTTCGACGAAAGCCGACGTCTTGTCGATATCCCCGGCGGCGGGTCTGACGACCCAGACGACATCAAGGCCGAAGGCCGAGGCGAAGGCGAAGTCCCTCTCGTCGTGGGCCGGGACGGCCATGACGGCCCCGGAGCCGTAGCCTGAAAGGACGTAGTCCGCGACCCAGATGGGAAGCTTGCGCCCCGTCAAGGGGTGGAGCGCGAAGGCGCCCGTGAAAGCTCCGGTCTTGTCCTTCGCGGGCTCGCCGCGTTCGATTTCCGATTTGGCGGCGGCCAGGCGCACGTAGGCGTCGACTTCGGAGCGATGTTCCGGCGTCGTCAGCGTCGCGACAAGCGGATGCTCCGGAGCGAGGACGACGTAGGTCGCGCCGTAAAGCGTGTCGGGACGGGTCGAAAAGACCTTGACGAGGCCGCCGGCCTCCAAGGGGAAAAGGATCTCGGCTCCTTCCGAGCGCCCGATCCAGTTTCTCTGCATCGTGAGCGTCGAGGGCGGCCAGTCGAGGCCCTCCAGGTCCCGTTCGAGACGGTCCGCGTAGGACGTGATCTTGAGGAACCACTGGCGCAGATTCTTGCGCTCGACCGTCGTGCCGCAGCGTTCGCAGGCTCCGCGGAAGACTTCCTCGTTGGCGAGGCCGGTTTTGCAGGAGGGACACCAATTGATGGGCGCCGTGCTCTCGTAGGCCAAGCCCCGCTCGAAAAGCTTGAGAAAAATCCACTGGGTGAAGCGGTAATATTCGGGGTCGGTCGTCGCGATCTCCCGGTTCCAGTCATAGGAAAAGCCGAGGGATCGGATCTGGCGTTTGAAGTTCGCGATATTGCGCCGCGTGATCTCGGACGGATGAGCTCCCGTTTGGATCGCGAAATTCTCGGCCGGGAGGCCGAACGCATCCCAGCCCATGGGATGCAGCACATCGAAACCCTGCATCCGCTTCATGCGGCAGAGGATGTCGGTCGCGGTGTAGCCCTCGGGGTGGCCCACATGGAGGCCGTCCGCCGAGGGATAGGGAAACATGTCGAGGCAATAGAATTTCTTTCCTGGGCGCGGTTTCTCAGGAGCGGCGAAGAGACTTTCGTCCTCCCAACGCTTTTGCCACTTGGCCTCGATGGACGAAAACGGGATCGTCTCTCCCACGTGGAGATTATAGTTTTTAAGAATTGTTATATGATGATTGTCGTGCGATCATCCGGAAAGGCCGTCGTGGCGGCGATGTTGGCGGCTGTGGCCGGAGGCGCCGTTTCGGCGTCGACCGCGGCGCCCGTGGTTTCCACCGCCGCTTGGCGCGCGGCGGCCAATGCCGCCGAGGCGGGAATCGAGTGGGTGAGCCTCGCGAGCGGGACCTTTATGATGGGAGTCCAGGATCCGGCGAGCGATTTTAAGGACGCCCAGCCCGTGCATAGAGTGACTTTGACGAAGCCCTTCAAGATCGCGAAGACCGAGGTCACGAACAAGCAGTACAAGGCCTGCGTCGCCGCCGGCGTCTGCGCTCCGGCGCATTATACGGACGGCACCTGCTGGATTTGGAGCGACAAGCAATGGAAGAAGAGGCGCGTTCCCGCCGAATTCCTGGGCGACGAACAACCGGTCGTCTGCGTGGACTGGGATCAGGCTGAGAAATTCTCGGAATGGGTGGGCGGCCGGTTGCCGAGCGAGGCGGAGTGGGAATATGCCGCTCGAAGCCAAGGGCAGGATTTCCTCTATCCCTGGGGCGACGAGCGCGCGACCTGCGAAAGAGCGGTCATCAATGATCCGTCCTTCGGACTCGGCTGCGGCCGGCAAGCGGCATGGCCCGTCTGTTCCAAGCCCAAGGGGAACACGAAGCAGGGCGTCTGCGACATGGCGGGCAATGTCTGGGAATGGATCGCGGACGTCTACCACCGCGACTATCGGGGGGCTCCTGATGACGGCGGGGTCTGGGCGAATATTCCCCGGGAGCCGCGGCGGCTCGAGGACCGTCCGTCGAGGCGTACTCCCTCCATGCGCGTATCATCCTTTAAAGCGGCGGAGCAGGAACGTCGATTCCGGGTCGACCGAGGCGGCTCCGCCTTTGATTCGGGCGTTTACGTCCGCGCTGCCTATCGCGACAACGCCTCCCCAACGGAACGGCGCGGTCGGCTGGGTTTCCGGCCGGTTCTTCCCTCGCCTTGATGTCGCGTCAACTAGCCTGAAATAGTCGGTTGGCGGCCGCCGTGACCGCCCAAGGCGTTCCAGAATTTCTTGAAGTCAGGCGG
>JAJYFI010000235.1 GCA_021790955.1 bacterium
CTCGAAGACCGACGGACACCTTCACGTCAAAGCGGCGATCGACAAGGGAGCCGTCGCCATCGTCAGCGAGCTGGCTCCGCCGCCCCCGCCGGCCCTTGTGGGCGCGACATGGGTTCAGGTCGGGGACCTCGCGTCGGCGATGGGCAAGATCGCCGACCGCTTCTACGGACATCCCTCGCGTGCGATGACCGTTTTCGGCGTGACGGGGACGAACGGAAAGACCACGGTCACGTATTTCCTGGAATCCATCGCCCGGTCCTGCGGCCTCAAGGCCGGGATCATAGGGACGGCCGGTTACCGTCTGGGGAAGGAGGAGATCGAGAAGGCGCCCAATACCACCCCGGTCGCTCCCGAACTCATGAGGCTGTTGGCCGGCTTTCGCGACGAAGGCGCGGCCCAGGCGGCCATGGAGGTGTCTTCCCACGCCCTGGCCTTGAAACGCGTGGACGAAGTCGACTTCGACGCCGCGATCTTCACAAATCTCGGCCGCGACCATCTCGATTTTCACAAGACCGTCGAGGACTATCTCAAGGCCAAAGTGCGCCTTTTCGAGATCTTGGGGAAAGTCTCCTCCACGAAAAAAGAGCGGTTGGGCCTCGTCAACGCCCACGACCCGCACTCCGACGCCTTTCGCAGAGCCCTCATCGGCATCCCCTGCCTTTCCTTCGGGTTCGACGCGGGGTGCGACTTTCGTGCGGAACGCGCGACCTCGGACCTCGCGGGAAGCCGCTTCGTCCTGCACTGGAGCGGCCGCGCCCTCCCGGTTGAGCTCCGCCTCATCGGCGGCTACAACATTCTTAACGCCCTTGCCGCGGCAGGAGCGGCCCTCGCGCTTCACGCGGACCCCCGCCGCGTGCAGGAAGGTCTTTCCGGCCTGGACAACGTCCCCGGGAGGCTCGAGCCGGTCCGGGCAGGCCAGGATTTCTCGGTTTTTGTAGACTATGCGCATACGGAGGAAGCCCTGCGCTCGGCCCTGTCGGCCCTCAAGAGCCTGCCTCATCAAAGGCTCATCGCCGTCTTTGGATGCGGCGGCGATCGGGACAAGACCAAGCGCGCCCCCATGGGAATCGCCGGCTGCGAACTAAGCCACATCGCCATCCTTACGAGCGACAATCCGAGAACCGAGGACCCCGTCCGGATCCTGCGCGACATCGAGGAAGGGCCGCGATCGCGGAGGTTGTCGAACTACCGCGTCGTGGAAGACCGAACGAAGGCGATCCAAGAAGCCCTTGGAATGGCCCGAGGCGGCGACATCGTCCTTATCGCGGGCAAAGGCCACGAGGACTACCAGGTCCTGCGGGAGTGCACGATTCCCTTCTCCGATCGGGAAGTGGCGCGGCGTTTCCTCCAAAAGCACGCATGAGGCTCAAGACCAACTGGGCCGCCGCTGCGGCAGCCGTGGGGGGGACGTTGACCGTCGCGCGGGGCGCGTCCGGCTCCGACGCCTTCGATTCCTTCTTGACGGATTCACGCGCCGTGCGCGAGGGGCAAATCTTCTGGGCCCTCAAGGGAGCGCGTCACGACGCCCACCGCTTTCTCGACGAGAAACTCTCAAAGGCCTGCTCGGGCTGGGTGCTCGAAGGAAGGAGGCTCAAGCCCGGCGCCCCGCGCCCCCCCCATCTCATCGAGGTCCCGGACACGCTGAAAGCCCTGCAGGCCCTCGCGGCGTGGCACCGGCGGCGCTTTGAGATCCCGGTCGTCGGCATCACAGGCTCCAACGGCAAGACCACCACGAAGGAGATGCTCAAGTCGATTGCCCTGCAGGTCGGAGCGGCCTGCGCGAGCCCCGCCAACTGGAACAACCAATTCGGGCTTCCCTTATCGGTGCTGGAGCTTGAGGCGGATGACCGCTACGGCATTTTCGAATTGGCTGATTCCCACCCTGGGGACATCGACGAGATCGCCCGCGTCGCCCAACCTGATATCGCCGTCATCACGAACATCGGCGCCGACCATCTTGGGTTTTACGCCAACATGCAGGCCAATTTCGAAACGAAGGCGGAAATCATGAAGCATCTCTCGCCGGCCGGCCTTGCGGTGCTCAACGCGGACGACCCGTGGCTCCAGTCGCTGATCGTGGCGTTGGGCTCCCGGGCCGTCGCCTTCGGCCGCAACGCCGCCGCGCGGGTACGCTGGGAAAAGCCGTCCGTCCTCTACATCGACCGCGCGCGCGTCGAATTGCGCTTGAAGGGATTGGGCGAAATCACCCTCGCAAACGCGGCGGCCGCCGCGGCCGCCGCCCTGGCGCTGGGGATCGATCCTGACGCCATCCGCAAGGGCCTGGAGACCTTCACTCCCCCGCCCATGCGTCTTGAGAAGGTCCGGGATGTGTCCGGGGCCCAGATCGTCCTCGACGCCTACAACGCAAACCCCAGTTCGATGCGCGCCGCGATCTCCGCCTTCTGCGAGGAATACGCCGGCCTCAAGAAGACGCTCGTTCTGGGCGACATGAAGGAGCTGGGGGGCGCGTCGGAGCGCTTCCACCGCGAGCTGGGACAATGGCTCTCGACTTTGCCGCTCGACTCCGTCTACCTGGCCGGCCCCGAGATGGAGGCGGCGCGCGCCGCTCTCAAGCAGTCCAAGGCGCCCTTCCGCTTTTTCTACGCGGCGGCGCCTGCCGCCTGGATGGAGTCCCTCAGGCGCGAGCTCTCTCCCGGCCGGGCCCTGCTCTTCAAGGCATCGAGGGCGATGGCCTTCGAGACCATTCTCAAAAGGCTGCCATGCTCTATTACCTAGCGCGTCTCAAGCCCTTCTTCGGGCCTTTCAACGTCTTTCAGTATCAGACCTTCCGCGCGGGCGGGGCGGCGTTGACGGCGCTCGCCTTGTCCCTGGGCTTTGGTCCGGCGCTTATACGCCTCCTGGCCAAGCTGCGGGTAGGCCAGGTGATGAGGGAGGAAGGGCCGAAAAGCCATCTCTCGAAGAAGGGGACCCCGACGATGGGGGGGCT
>JAJYFI010000236.1 GCA_021790955.1 bacterium
CCGCTTTGTTGAAGATCGTTCCCAATATGTAAAAGCGTGCGGGCCGGATCTTCGGTGTCGCCCGCTGCGGCGGGCGGGGCGAGAGACTGCTTGTTGAGAGCGCTTTTGAGGAGGGCCATGGCTTTGGATCGGTGTCCGGTGAGACGGTAGAATTCGGACAGGTGGTGCTGGCCCCTGCCGCCGTCGGACGTGAGGGCGGCGGCCTTCTTGAAGAGATTTTTCGCTGCGGCGGGATCGTCGGCATGAGCGAGTCGGGCATAGCCTTCTTGGATATAGGCATCGGCTGCTTGGGGGCTCTCTTTCCTTGCGCGCGCATAGGCCATGATGGATTTTGGATAGTCCCCCTCCATCTGGTAGGCGCGGCCAAGCTCCATGAGGATGCCGTAGGAGTGCGGATCTAGCCGTAGGGCCTTTCGAAGGGTTTTCACCGCGTCCGCGTAGCGTCCTTCTTCGGCATAGGCGTGGCCGAGGTCGGCGTAAAGGGCCGCATCGCCGCGCTTGAGCGATAGAGCCTTCTCGAAAGCCGCCGCCGCCCGTTGAAGTTCCTCAAGCCGGAGAAGCGCCGTCCCTTCGCATCGGAGGAGTTCGGGCGTCTTGGGTGTCGAGTCATCGAGCCTCTTCGACAGAGCGGTAAGATTCGCCCATTCGCCCGCGTCGGCGTAGAACTCGGCGAGGCGTTCCATCACCCTAAGGAAGTCCGTGCTTGATGGACCCGTCAATTTTTGAGCGCCATCAAGAGCAGCTTCGGCTTTGCGCGCGGCCACGGTGTATCGGCGGGCTCGATGGAGCGACTCGGCCTGCGCTAAAAGCTCGGACCAAGGCAAGGGGGGGTTGGCGAGCCGATACGCGAAGAAAGATCCGGCGGCGAGGAGAAGGAGCAGGAGCCCCCTGCCGATGAAGAACCGGCCGTGCCGCTTCCTTGCCTTCATCCGATGACGCCGCGCATATCAATCAGGCTTGGCCCGTTTAATCGCGAATGGGACGCCGTCGATGGTGGCGGCCAAGTGAATGGCCGCGGCCTGCAATCCGCGGTCATCGGCGGGAACAAAAAAATGGTAAGGAGGGAAAGCGCCCGCCTCCGCCATGAAGGGGCGGAGATGGCGTCCTTCTTGGCCCTGGGCGACGACGAGCCTGATGTTCTCTCGACGAAGCACGTCCCGCATCGCGGCCGGGGACAAGCTGAAGAAAGACGGGAAATAGGGGGGGACCCGCCAGGCAAAATGGCAGGGGCCATGACTAAAGTCGCAGAAGCGGTCAACGAGCACCTTGTCGGGGTCCGCCAGGATGGCGGGGGGCGGCCCCAAAAGACGATGAGGAGGCGGACTGTATTCGGGGATCGGCGGCACCAGCACGCGGCTCGCGTCGGGCAGGAGACCGTCGACTCGGAGAGCCTTGACCAAGGCGAAGACCCGAACTGAGCTGTCGTTGAAGGACACCCGGCCCGGATCGTTTAGGTAACGAGGCAAAGTTCGGGAGCTCCAAAAGATGACGGACGCCATCCCCAGGAGAAGCGCGGTCCGCCTGCGGGCTCTTGGGATCAAGGTGAGCGAGCCGGCCGCGAGGGGGACCAAAAGCTGCCGCAGGCCGAAAAGGTGGGTCAAGTGTATGAAACTGCCGGCCAAGCCTAAAAGATGGAGCAGACCGGCGAGGGCCAGGCTTCCCAGCGGCCACAGAAGATAGGACCAGTCGAAACCGGCGTCGCGACGAAGGGCGAACGCGGAGATTAGGGCAAGGAGGCATAGGGCCGGAAAAAGGATCTGGATTTCCAAGATAGGGTCCAAGAAGGGAGAAGCGAACCCCGTGGAGGAATAAACGGCTTTATCGGCCGCCAAAAATCGAGGCAGCACGAAAAGTCCTGCCGCGACGACGTAGAAACAGGCGATCAACAGAGCCGCCGGAAGGTTTCTTCGCCGCCCGTTTCGTTCCAGGAGAATCCTGCTGAGGCACCAAAGGGAGAAAAGGGCCAGATAATGCCACCCATTGAAATGGACCGCGCTCCCCAGTAAAAAGCAGCCGGCCGCCGCGTAAAGCCATTGGGGCCTCGCGCGAGACCGGTATCTCAGCCAACAAAATATTCCTGCCGCGCCGAATGCCTGTATCCAAGGGAACTCCATCGCGCCCATGCTTTGCAGCGCCCGAAGAGGCGAGAGCGCGGCCCCCGCGAAAGCGGCGGCCGGCACGAAACCGGCCGGCTTGGCCTTGGGGAACAATTCGCCGGCGATGAGGGCGATGAAAGCGCATGAAATCCAGGACATGGCGCTTTGCAAGAAAAGCCAACGGCTCCAAGACCCGCCGGCGACTCGGAGCCAGAGGCCGCCCAGGATATCCATGAGGGGGGTCGGGGTATCCCTTAAATTAAAGATCGACGGGCGCATTAACCAGGACCCGCGGCAGTTCAAGAAGAGGGTGATGTCGTCGGTGAAAAGGGCCGTGAAGCCGAGCTCGTGGCGGTAAAGCCAAAATTGCTGGAGTATCCCGCAGGCTAAAACGGCGGCGATCAGCGATCCGACGATCCATTCGTCGGTCGAGAATTCCCGAAACTTGAGCCTGGAGAATCGGGGTGGCATCCTATGGCGCCGCGAGGCGCCCATCCGCCCGGTGGTCTTCCTCGCGGGGAAGAGTCTGCCTTACATCCTCTTCGGCCTCATCGACGTGATGGCGGTTCTGGTCGTTGGAAACATCGCCTTCGGGATGCCGCTGCGCGGTTCGTTCGCGCTCCTCGGGTTCGCTTCGTTCCTCTACCTCTTTACGACCCTCGGCTTCGGCATCTTCCTCGCGACCATCAGCAACAACCAACAGCAGGCGATGCTCGGCGCGTTCGCGTTCATGATGCCGGCGTCGCTCCTTTCCGGATTCATGACGCCGATCGCCAGCATGCCGGCGTGGCGCGTGCCGCTGACGTTGCTCGACCCGCTCCGGCACTACATCGAAATCGCGCGCGG
>JAJYFI010000237.1 GCA_021790955.1 bacterium
GGACGACATCACGGCTCCGGAAGCTCTTTCCCGGTCTATGATCGCGGACTCGATCTTCTCCGGCCTCTCCGAACCCGCCCGTCCCCTCAGCTGTGAAAACGCCTCGGACCGGGTCGACCGCCTGGAGCGAACCATCCTTGGCCTCAAGGCGCGCTACTGGGCCCTTCAACTGAAGAAAGGACTGGATTTGAGCCGGCTCAAGGAAAACCCCGGGTCGACTATCACCGACCCCCGACTCAAAAGCCGCTTCTACGCCCTCTTGGACAGCTGGTACCGTCAGGCCGCCATTCCGAGCCTCTCGGAACGGGAGGTCCGCCGCTTCGTCGACATCGACCGCCAGGCCTACAGGCTCTACCACGATTGCAACATCTGATGCAAGGAGGCTTGCCATGGGACAATGTCGGACGCGCCGGGAACTTCATGCCGGGGAGAGACGTTGCCGGGAGTTCGAGCTGCTCAAAAGCACCCTTGAGGAAAACCGCAGCCGGATGGACGCCATCCTGGGGGCCGTGCGCGCCGTGCTCTGGGAACGGAACTGGGGCGAAGGCGGAGCCTCCTCCCGCCTCGTTTTCATGAGCCCCAATATCAAATCGATGACCGGCTATCCGGCCGAGCGTTGGCTGGAAAATCAGCGGTTCTGGCTTGAGATCATGCACCCCGACGACCGGGAACGTGTGGAAAAGAGGGTCCCTGGGATCATCGCGGCCGGCGGCGGCAAACACCAATACCGTTGGCTCACCGCGGACGCAAGGGAGCTGCGCATCGAGACCCACTTCTCCGTCCTGCGGGGACCGGACGGCCGGCCTCGCGGCTTGAGAGGGATCAGCCTCGACGTCACCGCGCAGCGCCAGGCCGAAGACGATCTGCGCCGCCATGAGGAAAAGCTGCGCCAGTCGCAAAAACTCGAGTCCCTGGGGCGGCTCGCGGGCGGGATCGCCCACGACTTCAACAATATCCTCACCGCGATCCATAGTTCGGCGCATTTCCTCTCGGAGGAGCTGGCGCCGGGAGACGCCCGCCGTCAGGACGTCGACGACATACGCGCGGCCGCCGAACGCGCCGCGGCCATTACGCGCCAGCTGCTTGCCTTCAGCCGCCGCCAGCCCGTCGCGCCCAAGATGCTCAGCGTCAACGGCCTGCTTGGCGCCATGGAACTCCTGCTGCGACGGCTGATCCGCGAAGACATCACCTTCGAGTTCCGCCTGGATCCCGGCCTGAGGCCGGTCCGCGTCGATCCCACGCAGATGGAGCAGGTCATTTTTAACCTCGCGGCGAACGCCCGCGACGCCATGCCCAAGGGCGGAACGGTCCATATCTCGACCAAGAACCTGGCCCTTAGCCAAGCCGAGGCGCACGGCAACTACAGCATTCCCCCGGGCTCATACGCCGTGCTCTCCATTTCAGACACGGGGCATGGCATGGACGAGCCGACTCTCCGGTATCTTTTTGAGCCCTTCTTCACGACAAAAGAGCCCGGCCGCGGGACGGGCCTCGGCCTTTCGATGGTCTACGGCATCATCAAACAAGCCGAGGGCTTCATCACCGTCGACAGCGCGCCGGGCCGGGGAACCGAGTTCTCCATCTATCTTCCGCACGCCGCCGGACGCTTAGACGAGACAAGCGCCTCCAAGAAGGCGCTGCCGCGAGAACGCGGCTCCGAAACCATCCTGTTCGCGGAGGACAACCCTCAAGTCAGGGACGCCACCTCGCGCATCCTAAGGGCCCACGGCTATCGCGTTCTTGAAGCAAGCCGCGGGGACGAAGCCTTGGAAGCGGCCGCTCATCACGCCGGACCGATTCACCTTTTGCTCTCGGACGTGATCATGCCCGGCTTTCATGGCCCGGAGCTCTTTGAGAGGCTCTCGAAGCTTCGCCCGGAGACCAAGGTGCTTTTCGTCTCCGGTTACCCTGAGACGCCGGAGGGCCGCCATCGCGACCTGCGCTCCCGGTTCCCCTTTCTCTCAAAGCCCTACGTGGCGGATGAACTGCTCGCCAAAGTGGCGGACATCCTTCGCGCCTGACTAGGCCGAGAAAAGGCGTGAGAGCCAGCGTTTGAGGAGCCCGAGAAGTCCTTTCGGCGGCTCCAGCATCTCGCGCGCCTGGGACCGGAGCTCGGATTCCATCTCCCGGGGCCGGCGTCTTGATCCGGCTTTCGCGTCCGGAAGGTTCTCCAAGGGGTTAAAACCGATCGTCCTCGGCTTAAATCGGGATTTTTTAGGGCGGTCCGGCCGGCTCAAGACATCCTCTCCATGAACTCCCCCGCGAGCGCCCGGTAATCCTCGGCGCCGGGACTCGACGGGGCGTAAAGGGTGACGGGCTTGGCGAAGGAAGGGCTTTCGGCGAGCTTGACGTTCTCCCGGATCTGCGTCGCGAACATGAGCGGCCCGAATTTCTCCTTGAGGATCCGCGCCACCTCCATCGAATGGAGCGTGCGCCGGTCGACGCGGCAGGCGAGGACGCCGCAAACCGAAAGCCCGGGGTTGAGCCGCTCCTTGACGACCGCGACGGTCTCCATCAGGGAGACGACACCCGAGAGCGCCATGACGTGCGCCTCGACCGGGATGAGCACCTGGGAAGCGGCGCTCAAGGCGTTCAAGGTCAGAAGGCCCAGCGTCGGCGGGCAATCGACGAGAAGATAGTCCCAGCGCCCTCCCGGGAGCTCGCCCGTCCTCTTTTTAAGGATGGATTCGCCGCCGATCTCGCCCGCGAGGAATTTTTCAGCTTTGGACAGCGAGAGGGCCGCGGGAATGATCTCGAGCCCCGCCACGGCGGTCTCGCGGACAAGTTCGGCCATGGGGACCGAGCCCATGAGGGCTTGCGCCAATCCGTGGCTCCCGTCCTCCGAGGCGACGCCCAGCCACGACGTGGCGCCGGCCGCGGGATCAAAGTCAAGAAGAAGGACCCTCTTCCCGGACTCCGCCAAGGCGG
>JAJYFI010000238.1 GCA_021790955.1 bacterium
GACGACGAGATCCTCGGGGCGCTCCGCGACCTCGGGGTCGAGGTTGTTCATGAGCATCCGCAAAGCGCCCTCCTGCTGCCAGGAGCGGCAGTGGAGCTTCGTTCCTCGGGGCGCGCGGATGGCTCTGGGGGGCGTCATGAAGCGATTATAGAAAAACGAAGGAAAGGCGGGCGATTTTGGGATAATGAGAGTTTCATGAGTTCCCGCGGCTTTCGTTGGACGGCGCTCGCGTTTTACGCCGCGGCTTCCTTTCTTTTTCTGGGGCTTCCCTTGATCGGCCACGGAGCCGCGCGCATTCTTGGCGACGGCCATGACAGCTTGCATATGGCGTGGTTCCTCAATTGGTGGCCCTTCGCCATCGGGCGCGGGATCAACCCGCTTCATTGCGGCTATTTGTGGGCGCCGCATGGCTCTAATCTCGCTTGGTCGACCTCGATACCGGCGCCGGCTCTTCTTTTATGGCCTTTGACGGCCGCCTTCGGCCCCGTCGTCTCCTTCAACCTGCTGGCCCTCGCCTCGCCGGCCCTCGGCGCCTGGACGGCGTATCGGCTGTTTGAGACGGCCTTCGAGGATCGTTGGGCCGCCCTCGCGGGAGGATGGCTTTTCGGATTCTCGAGCTACGAGTGGGGGCAGCTTTCGGGCGGCCACGCCCATCTTTTCGCGAGCTTCCTCGTTCCGCTGCTGGCGAGGGAGTTCGTGGTCTCCGTTCGCGAAAGGTGGCCGGCGGCGAAGGGAGCGCTCGTCTTCGGGGCGCTCCTTGCCTTCCAGTTCCTTGTCTCCCAGGAGGTTTTCGCTTTTGCGGTCGTCTTCGGCATGGCGGCGGCGGTTCTGTCATGGATTTTTTTCGTCCCGGAACGCCGCCGGATCGCGCGGGCGGGGCTGGGGCTTGCGGCGGGGGTCGGGGCGGCGGCGATCGTCCTGAGCCCCTGGCTTGACGCCATGCTTTCAAGCCGGGGGCCCGAGTTCCCCGGCTTGGCGGGGCGTTCCTCGTCGGATCTCCTCAACCTGCTCGTCCCGACGCCGCTCGCCTTCTTCGGGGGGGAGCGCTGGCGCTGGCTCTCGGAGCGCTTCCCGCGAACCTTTCTGCTCAACGCTTCGGCGGAGCACGGGCTCTGCCTGGGCCTTCCCCTGGCGGCGATCGTCGCGGCCTATCTCGTGGAGGCCCGCCGCACGGCCGGAGGCCGCTTCCTGGCCGCCGCGTTTCTCCTTTTCGTCCTATGTTCCCTGGGGCCGACGCTGTGGATCGGAGGGCGGCCCGTCGTCCCGCTTCCATGGCGCGCGGCCGTCATGATTCCTCTGCTGGGCCATGCGCTCCCGGCAAGGTTCTCGCTCTATGCCTGGCTCGCGGCGGCGGCGATCGCCGCGGCGTGGCTTTCCCTCGGCGCTTCTCCCGCTTCAAGACGCCGGCGGTTTTTCTTGGCGGCCCTGGCCGCCGCTTTCCTTCTTCCCGACCTGAGCGGCGGCAAAGGAAAGTGGTGGAGCGACGTGGACGTCCCGGCGTTTTTCAGTTCGGCGGCGCATCGCCGCTACCTTCCCCAAGACGGCAACGTCGTGAGGTACCCCTTTTCCTATTTCGGCGCCGGGCCCATGGCGGAACAGATGCTCTCCGGCATGGATTTTCGCTTGGCCCAGGGGGCGCCCGGCATGCCGTGGCTCGCGGCTCCCCTCTATGCCTGGTCCTGGAGCGCCTTCATGTCGCGTTTCAACGTGTCGGGATATCCGGTCTCAAGAGGCGACGTCGCGCTCTTCGCGCAAAGCCTCTCCGTGTTGGGGGTCTCGGCCGTCGTGGCCGACAAGCCCCTTCCCCGATCGCTGAAGACGGTTCTGTCGCGGGCGGGCCTCAAGCCGGCCCGGGGCCTGGACGGAGAGAGAGTGGCTGTGTACGCGGCGTCTTCGACGCCGGCCGCGCGAGGGGCGCGGACGATGGAGGATCTCATGGCCCGGGACGCCAGGCGGCGTTTTGACGACATGATGGAGGCCGCGGGACGCGCGCTTCGCCGGGGCGCGGCGCCTCGTCTCCTGACGGCGGCGTACCTGGAATCCAAGGGCGACCTGGACCCGGCCTACGGCCTCGACCCGCGCGGCGGCGGCCGCCGGACGGGGAAGTGGACGAGCGTCGGTTTCCATGGCGGGCTTGTCGGGATCGGCCTTTGGGGGCGCGGCAACGAGGCGTCGGGGATCGTCGCGCGCGACGGGCCGCGCGCCGTCAGGATTTATTATCCCTATCCCCGCGTCCTCAAGGGGCCCGTGCGACGCAACGCCGTCGGGGAGCTCCGGATGCTTTTCGAGCCCGCCGCGTTGCGCCGCTACTCGCCGGAGAAATAGCCGTTCAGAACGAGCTCGCGCGCCCTCTCCATTTTCGGAGAGAGGATTTCGTCCTCGTGGCTGGGCTCGATTTCGCGCCGCAGCCGCTCAAGGCCGCGTGCGACTCCTCGGCCGGGCTTGAGGGGAGCGCGGGACTCGACCCCGAGAGCGGCCATCAGAAGCTCCACGCCCACGATCTGGGCCGCGTTCCAGACGACGCGCTTGAGCTTCAAGGCCGCCCCCATCCCCATGCTGACGAAATCCTCCTGGCCTGCCGAGGTGGGGATCGAGTCGGCGCTCGCGGGGTGGGCGAGCCCCTTGTTCTCGGAGGCGAGCGCCGCCGCCGCGACCTGGGGGATCATCCAGCCGGATTCGAGCCCGGGGCGGGAGGCGAGGAAGGGCTTGAGCCCCGGGGCCTTGCCGGTCGTGAGCAAAAAGATCCTCCGCTCCGAGACCCCGCCCAGCACCGCGAAGGCCGCCGCCAGGAAGTCGAAGGCGAGGCTCAGGGCCTCCCCGTGAAAATGCCCGCCCGAGATGACGCGGGCGCCCACGACGAGGGGATTGTCGGTCGACGAGTTCATCTCGATTTCGATGGTGCGGCGCGCGGAGACGATCGCGTCTAAG
>JAJYFI010000239.1:0-740 GCA_021790955.1 bacterium
GGGAGGCCGGAGAGTTCATCGTGAGCACGGTGGACGCTCTCATGAGCCCCCGGGAGGCCTCGCGTTTCGCGGCCGAGGCCAGGGCCGCGCCGTGTGCCGCGGCCCTGGCCGTGTCGGAGCCGGGGCATGACACCCGCCCCCTGTGGGTGCGGTTTGGGCCGATGCAGCGCATCACGAGCTTCGGAGCGGAGCCGCCCGCCCCAGAGCCGCGTCTCGCGACCGCAGGCCTTTATTATCTTCGCAGGGAATTGGTGGCTGCCATGCCCCCGCCGTTTGCGTTTAAGGCCCTGCGCGAATTTTGGCGTTCACTCGCCCGCGCGGGCACGCCCCTTTTGGGGGTTCCCATCCGGTCTTCTCTCGACGTCGACGAGCCGAAGGATCTGGCCAAGGCGCAGGAACTTCTAAAGGAGGCGGCTTGGGACTGAAAGCGCTCGGCATTTTTCGCGAGGTCGAGAATTCGCCCAACCGGGAAGCCGACGACGCCTTGCTGCTGGGCGCCGTCGCGGAAGAGCTCGCGAGGGCGGGCGTGCCGATGGCGCTTGCCTCCGCCGAGGAGGCGGACGCCATGAGCCTCGACGGCTGGGATCTTATACTGCCCATGTGCGAATCTTACCGGAGGCTCCGCCGCCTCGACTGGCTGCGCCGGCGCCCGGAGTGCGGTCACCCCTGCCAGACCTGCCGCCGCCGCTGCGACTACCAGGCGATCGGCGCCGACGGGCGGATCGACTACGCCGAGTGCT
>JAJYFI010000239.1:750-2928 GCA_021790955.1 bacterium
CTCCCGCGCCTGGCTGCAACCCCGGGCGTGCGTGTTCCCGAAAGCGAGAGGCGCCCCACCGGACGGACGCCGCTGGACCCCCCGGGCTTTTCAGCTCCCGAAGGATTCTGGATCAAGCGCGGCGACGTCCATAACACCGTCGGGGGACGAGACGTCGTTTTCGCGCCTACGCTCGCCGAGGCGGAAAACGTCAGGGGCGCCTTCGCATCCCGCGAGATATCGGAACTCGTCCTCCAGCGCCACGTCGAGGGCGACCTCGTGAAATTCTACGGCGTCGGCCCTGGAAGCTGGCTTGAATGGTTCTATCACAACCCGCGCGAGTCCCGGCGGCGTCCGTTCTCCGTCGTCGAGCTGGGCCGGACGGTCGCGGCGGCGGCGGGCGCCTTGGGCCTTGAGATTTATGGCGGCGACGCCGTCGTGGACGAGGACGGGAGTCTCTGGGTGATCGACGTCAATTCCTGGCCGAGTTTCTCGCGGGTGCGGCGCGTGGCCGCGCGCCGGATCGCCCGGCATGTCGTTTCCCGCGTCTCTCAATTCGGCGTAAAGGAAAGAATCCATGACGACGCTCCTTAAGGACGCAAAGACTCAGGCAGGGGAGCTCTCGGGAGCGCTCTTCGAGGAAGAGCAGCGCTACATCGCGCCGGGTCTCCCGTCCATCGCGCTCTTTTCCCGCCTCGCGATGGATCGCGGCGAGGGGGCCTGGCTTTATGATGTCGACGGGCGCAAATACCTCGATTTCATGGCGGGCGTCGGCGTGGCTTCCGTCGGCCACGGGCATCCGGAGTACGCCCGCGTCCTTGCGGAGCAGGTCGCCAACGTTTCCGTGGGGAGCTTCGCCTCCAGGCATCGCCTTGAATTCCTCAAGAAGCTCCATGGGGTGGCGCCCGATGGGCTTTCGAGAACGCAGCTCTATTCCTCCGGCGCGGAGGCCGTCGAGGCCGCCGTGAGGCTCGCCAAGAGCGCCACGAAAAAATTTGAGGTGGTCGGCTTCTGGGGCGGCTTCCATGGAAAGACCGGCGGAGTTCTGGGAGTTCTGGGGGATCAATTCAAGCACGGCTACGGGCCTTTGTCGCCGGGGCTCTATCTGGCTCCTTTCCCGGATCCCCGGCGCTGCCCCTTTGGGGCGTCCGGCCCCCACGACTGCGCCGCCCATGCGCTCCAATTTCTGCGCGAGCTCATTAGGCGCTCGACTTCCGGGGCTGTCGCTGCGATCATCGCGGAGCCCATCCAGGGAACGGCGGGCAACCTCATTCCTCCCCCGGGATTTTTGAAGGGCCTCCGGGAGATCGCCGACGAACAGGGCTCTCTTCTCATCGCGGACGAGATGATCACGGGTTTCGGCCGCACGGGGCGTTGGTTCGCCGTCGAGCATGAAGGCGTTTTCCCCGATGTCATGACGATCGGGAAGGGGATGGGGGGAGGCTTCCCGGTCTCGGGCGTCCTGGCGGGAGACGCGCTCTTGTCCTCGGAGCCCTTCGCCTTGCCCTCCGGCTCCTCGTCCAGCTACGGGGGCAACCCCATGGCCGCGGCGGCCGCGCACGCGGCGCTCTCGATCATGATGGATGAAAAGTTGGTCGAGCGGTCAAAAACCGTCGGCGAGGCGCTTTTAGGGAAGCTTCGGGATGCCGCGGCCCGCCAGCCGGCCATCGGCGGCGTGTGGGGCCGAGGGCTCTTGATCGGCGTCGAGCTGGTCGATCCCGGGACGCGCAAGCCGCTCGCGAAACCCCTCTGCCGGGAGTTCTTCGAGGAGTGCCTGAGGAGGGGCCTTCTCGCGATGAGCTACACGACGCCGGTTCGGATCAACCCGCCGCTCGTCATCTCGCAGGAGGAGGCCCTTCTGGGAGCCTCCATCTTCGAA
Organism: bacterium; assembly: GCA_021790955.1. GTDB lineage: Bacteria > Elusimicrobiota > Elusimicrobia > UBA1565 > UBA9628 > JAJZAK01. The sequence continues at coordinate 2,609 of JAJYFI010000239.1, forward strand.
GAGGCTCTCGCGGCTTTCTCCAGGAAACATGGCTTTTAACGGCCGCCGGCCGCTGCGTGCCGCGATCGTCGGCTTTGGCGTCTCCGCCGAGAAGACCCACGCGCCAGCCTACCTCAAAAGAAGCGATGTCGAGATCGCGGCGTGCGTGGACCCGTCGGCTCCCCGCCGGGAAGCCTTTGCCAAGTTCTGGCCCTGGGCCCGGACCTACGAATCCTTCGACGCGCTGCTCGCCTCCAGGTCGTCTTTTGATTTCGTCGATGTCGCGACCCCTCCGGCCCGGCACGGGGAGGCCGTTCTGCGGGCGCTTGAGTCCGGATGGA
>JAJYFI010000240.1 GCA_021790955.1 bacterium
GAGCCGATTCATGGACGACCGCTTCCAGGAAGGTCTCGTTCTCTACCGCGACGGCAGGCTCGCCGAGGCGGAGGCGAAATGGAAGGAGGCCGCGCAGCTTTCCCCCTACAATCTCAAGGTGCGCTACTGGCTCCACCGGGTGCGCCACGAGCTCGCCGGAATCCATTTTGAGAGGGGGGAGCGGGCCTGGCGCCAGCATCGTCTGGCGGACGCCCTGGACCAGTGGTATTCGGCCTTGGTGCTCGATCCCCGCTATCCCCGCTTGGTCGCCGTCATCACGCAGGCCGAGGCGGATCACCGCAAGGAAGTCGCCAATCATCGGCTCCAGGAGGCGCTCTCTCTTTACGGACAGGGCAAGATCCCGGAGGCCCTGGCTAAGCTCGACGCCGTTCTCGCCCAGTCTCCCGGCAACCCGAGGGTCGAGCGCCTGATGGGGGAGTTGCGCAAGGAGATGGCCGATCAGCACGTCGATCAAGGCCGGCGCTATTATTCCCAGAGGAAATTCCCTCAGGCGATATCGGAGTTCAAGCTCGCCGTCCAGTACGGCTACGATCCGGGCACGGCGGACGCCCTCATCGCCCAGGTCCTGGAAACCAAGCGACGCGAGAAGGAAGAAGCCGCCGCGGCCCTCCTGGCCCGCAAGAAGCGCAAGGAGGAGAAGGCGAAGGAGGAAAGCGCGAAGGCCCAAAAACAGGAGGAGCTCAAGAAGGAAGAGTTGGCTCCCGCCAAACCCGCCCCGGCCGTCGCCGTCTCGACCGGCCCCGCGGTCATCACCCAGGGGGCCAAGCGCGCTTCAGAGCAGCATTATTTCGCCGGCATCATCGCCTTCCAGAAGGGGGATTATCAGGAGGCGCGGCGACAGTGGACCCTGGCCAAGCAAATGGATCCGTCCAACTCGGACGCCCAGGCGGGCTTGGAGCGCATCGATCAGATTTACTCCGAGGGCGGACCGTAGGGCGGCCCTATGAAACTGAGCGGCAAATGGCTTCTCTGGTACGTCGCCATCGGCGTTTACGCCGCCTTCATGGGGGGGGTTTACTACTACAACCTTTTCCGCTGGTCCTACGACGAGAAGCTCAAGAAGACCACCCTCGACATGGTCCGGCTCTATACCCCGACCCTCGTCAAGGGCCTCGAGGAGAATATCGACGTCATCACGATGCCCGAGTATGACATCGTCAGCCGTCTGGCGGGAGAGGACACGATCGTCTCTCTCATCTATTTCAACCGCTACGGCCAGATCCGCTGGTTCAACGACCCGTCCATGATGGGCGTGTCCTACGACGATTTCGTCCAGAAAGTGTCGCTTCCCTCGGACGCGATCTCCCTGGCCATCCGCACGAAGACCCCCAAGGTGCGGGCGGTCCCGGATCACGCGATCTACGACATCGCGGTCCCCTTGCTTTTCCGGGGGGAAGTCCTCGGGGTGATCGACCTGCAAGTCAGCCGCGCGGGGATTGAAAAGATCGTCGGGACGGCGATGGAGAAATACGCCATGGGCGCCCTGGGGGTGCTCGTGCTGTTGGGGATCACTCTGTATCTGTTCCTCCACTGGTTCGTGATCAACCCCCTCCTCTCGCTTCGCGACGCGATCGATTCGATATCCTTTAAGAACCTCGATCTCAAATTCGCTGCCCGCCGAGACGAGGTTGGGGACGCCGCGGGATCCCTTTCGATCCTCCTGGCGAAGGTCAAAAACGAGCTCTCGGCGGCGAGAACGAGAAGCCAAGTGATCGGCGAGAACGAGAGCCGCTGGTGGGGAGCCGTCCTGGGAAGCCTTCTGGAGCGCAGCGAGGGCGTGATCGTCGTCGACGAGGACAACAGCGTCCTTTACACGACGCTCCCGCTTCCGGCGGGATTCGCGGGGAAGGCCCACCTCCTCGACGTCATCGACTCCCGCCAGCAGGATCTCCTCAGGCTCGTGGGGCAGGCTCTCGAGCAGCCCAACCGGCTCATCGAATTGGACACGGTGTTCCGCGACCAGCCATGCCGGGTCCGGGCGATTTTCATCCAACAAGAGGGGGAGTCGCGCCGCACCATCGTCGTCATCACTCCCAAAGGGGGCCAGGGGGGCGGCAGCAAGAGCGGCCAAAGCGGACGGCATTCCGTCGTCGTCGCCGTCGCCGCCGTGGCCGCCGGCGCCTTCATGCTGCCTTTCCCTTGAATTAGCCGAACAGTTCTGTTACTCTTTCCTTGATGATAAAATTCGACTTAAAGCGGATCGACCCTTATTGGCATGTCCATCCCATGATCCCTACGTTGGTCGCGGTCGGCGCGATCCTTGTGTTGATGTCCTGGAGGACCGGGCACGCCGTTCTCGGCGTGGGCGGCGGGATCGTCTCGGCCCTCGCCATCCTCTGGGCCGTGCGCCCCGCCCTCTCCGGCCTGATGCTGGGTCTCGGCCTTTTCGCGGGCATCCTCTATTTCGGGATTCTGCCCCCTGCCATGATGGCCGGCTACGGCCTGCTCTCCCGCCTTCTGGCGATCGCCTTTTTCGCTCTTTTTTACATGGTCCTCATGGACTCGCTTTTTCTGGTCGTGAGCGTTTGCTACAACTTCCTTGCCGGCGTCACGGACATGGGCGGCATACGCCTCGAGTTGGAACCGGCAGGGGCCGTCGAGGAGGAGGCTTCTGAGCCTCTCTCCTAGGCGAGTGAGTCCAACCGCCGTCGCGCGCCCTTCGGTGGCGGGTTTGATTTCGTGAAGATCAACGTCATCTTCGCCTCCCGCGAGCCGGTGCGCGCCTCGGTCTTGACGGACGCTCTCAAGACGGGGGGAATGTCGCTGACGATCGCTCAGCGGTCGAAAGAAACGCTGGGTTTCCTCGCCAATGGAGGCGCGGATTTGCTCTTGGTCGGGCAGAAGCTCGCCGACGAAGACGGCATCGATCTCATCAAGGCCATTCGCTCCCGGGGCCCCTGCC
>JAJYFI010000241.1 GCA_021790955.1 bacterium
CGACGCTCAAGCTCGCGATCGAGCGCTTTACCTTGGTCGGCGCGACCACGAGGGCGGGCCTCCTCGCCGGCCCCCTGCGCGACCGCTTCGGCATCATCGGGCAGCTCTCCTTCTATAGCCAGGCAGATCTCGAAAAGATCGTTATGCGCTCGGCGGGAATTCTTGGGGTCCCGGCAGACCCCGACGGCGCCGTGGAAATCGCCCGCCGATCCCGCGGCACGCCCAGGATCGTCAACAGGCTTTTGCGGCGCGTACGAGATTTCGCCCAGGTCGAGGGGACCGGACGCGTCACGAAGGACGTCGCCGCCTACGCCCTGCAGAAGCTCGAGGTGGATCCCTTGGGCCTCGACGCTCTTGATCGGCGGTTGCTGTCGACCTTGATTGAAAAGTTTTCGGGGGGGCCCGTGGGCGTCGAGAATCTGGCCATCGCCGTCAACGAGGAAACAGACACCTTGACCGATGTCGTGGAGCCCTTTCTTATCCAAGCCGGCTTCCTCGCCCGGACACCGCGCGGACGATCGGCCCTGCCGCTGGCCTACGAGCACCTCGGGCTCAAGGCAAAGCTCCCGAAACAGCCGGAACTCCTTTAAAAGCCCGGGATGGCCATAGAGGGCAAGGGGCGGCGCCGAAAAGCCTTCCATCGTCGTTTATCCGTGGTCTTCTGCGGTCTTCTGTGGCCTTCCGTGGCCATGCCGATTCCCCACCATACGATCCGCATCGGGATGGCGAATTCAAACGGCGCCATCACCAAGATCAGGAGCCTTGACGTCGAGAAATACCTGCTGGGCGTCCTGCCCCAGGAAATGGCTTCCGACTGGCCGATCGAGGCCTTGAAGGCCCAGGCCGTCGTCGCGAGGACTTACGCCTATTCCCAGTTGGGGCGATTCGGAGGCCACGGCTTCGACCTCACCTCCGACACGCGCTCTCAGGTCTACAAGAAGCCCACCTTGGCAGCCCCGCTTGTCGCGCGGGCCGTCAAGCAGACGGCCGGGGAGGTGCTGGGCTGGCACGGAAAGCTTTTGGGGCTTTACTACCACGCCTGCTGCGGCGGGCACACGACGAGCCCCAATTCGGCGTGGGGGTTTCACAAGCCCGCGCCGCGTCCGCTGAGGGGCGTCCGCGACTCCTTCTGCCGCAGGTCCCCCTACGCCCATTGGTCGGCCTACATTTCCTCCGAGGATCTTCTCGCGGCTTTTGGGCGCAAGCGCTGGTTTGGCGGTCCTCTCCGCTCGCTGGAGATCGACGGAGAGGACCGGGCCGGCTACGCTCTTTCCTTTCGCGCCAAAATCGGGCGCCACACGATGCGCTTCCCGGCCTATCGCGTACGGCAGGCGCTTGGCCACTCCCTGCCCAGCCTTCGCATCGCAATGATCCGCCGGTCGAAGGGTGGCTACGAGTTTTTCGGCGAGGGACTTGGCCACGGCGTCGGCCTCTGTCAATGGGGCGCCCGCGCGATGGCGGGGAAAGGCTATCGTTACGAGGAGATCCTGAAGCATTATTTCCCCGGCTCGGTGCTTTCCGTCGTGGTCAATTAACGTGAGCGAAAGGAATTCCCCCCTCCGTTCGTCTCCTCCCCCAAGGAAAGAGGGTCGGGGCGAGGGCTCCAAGATTCTTCCGCTGTCTGATTTCGACTTCTCCTATCCGGAGGAGCTTCTCGCGACGACGCCGGCTGATCCGCGGGACCATTCGAGACTCATGGCGGTCGATCGCCGCACAAGCTCGATTGAGCATCGGCGATTCTTCGAAATTGGGCGCTACCTGCGTCCCGGGGACTGTCTCGTCCTCAATCGCACGAAGGTTCTCGCCTGCCGTCTGCTGGGCCAAAAGAGCACCGGCGGCCGCGCCGAGATCCTGCTGGTCAAGGAAACGGAGCCGGGCCTTTTCCTTGCCATGGGGCAAAGGCTCAAGAAAGGCCAACGCATCGAACTGCCGGAAGGGGCGCATGCCGACATCCTCGAACCTGCGGCGGACGGCGCGCTTCTTCTTCGCCTGACAGCGCCCGCTCTCGAAGCGTTCCTTCGAGAGCACGGACTGCCGCCGCTTCCACCCTATATCTTGAAGGCTCGAGAGGCGCGCCTTGGGGCTCCCGCGCAAGGCGGCGTCATCGAGGAACGTCGCGACGCCGCGCGCTACCAGACAGTTTACGCCCAGGACCCGGGATCGATCGCGGCGCCGACCGCCGGTCTTCACTTTACGCAGCCCTTGATCGACGAGATACGGGCGTCCGGCGTGCGCGTCGCGGAAATCGCGTTGCACGTGGGGCTGGGCACGTTCAAGCCCGTCACCGTCTCGGACGCGAGCCTTCACCGGATGCTCCCCGAACGCTATCGCGTCGATCCGGGCGCCGCCGACGCGATCTTGAGCGCGGCTGCCGGCGGGGGACGGGTCGTCGCGGTCGGAACGAGCGTCGTCAGGACGCTTGAGACTCTCGCACGCCGACCCCACGGGTTTTCCTCCGGCGAAGGCGAAACCGATCTCTACCTCCATCCCGGAGACAGCTTTAAAATCGTCTCCGGGCTTGTCACGAACTTTCATCTGCCCCGTTCGACGCCGCTTCTCCTCGCCTCGGCCTTTCTCGGACGGGAACGGCTCTTGGCCTGCTACCAGGAAGCTTTCCGTGAGCGCTACAGGCTCTTTTCCTACGGCGACGCGATGATCATCCTATGAGCTTTGCCGTCCTCCAGAAGGACTCGCGAACGGCCGCCCGGCTGGGCCGCTTGACCACGGCGCATGGGAGCATCGAAACGCCCGCCTTCATGCCCGTCGCCACCCAAGGCGCCGTCAAATCGCTCTCCCAAGAAGACTTGGAGGCCTTGGGCTTCAACATGATCCTATCCAACAGCTATCACCTCTATTTGCGGCCCGGCTCCCAAGTCGTCAAGGAGGCGGGAGGCCTTCATCGGTTCATGAAC
>JAJYFI010000242.1 GCA_021790955.1 bacterium
CTGCGAGTGTCCAATGTCCAGACCTGACCCGAACAGGACTTCCCCCGCGCGGTAGGAGCTGCGCACGAAAGGGCCGGAGGCGACGAATAAAAAACCCAAATCCCTCGCGATCGCCTCATAGCGGATGAATTCCGCGGGCTCGACATAGCGCTCGACCGGCAAGTGCCGCGGGGAGCGCGTGGGCCTCAGATACTGGCCCAGCGTCACGATCGACACGCCCGCCTCCCTCAAATCCTCCAAAGCCTCCAACACCTCGACCTCTCTTTCCCCCAGCCCCAGCATCAGCGAGGACTTGGTGGGCGTTTTGGGCGCGCGGGCCTTGGCCCGGCGCAGAAGCTCGATCGACTGATCGTAGCCGGCGCGGGCGTCGCGCACACGGGGGCTCAAGCGCTCAACCGTCTCGATATTGTGGGATAAAACGTCGGGAGAGGCGCCGAGGACCGTTTGAAGCGGCCCGGCCTCGCCGCGAAAATCCTGGACGAGAATCTCGACTTTCGTCCGCGGGGAAAACCGTCGCGCGGCGGCCAGGCAGCGGGCGATGTGCCCGGCGCCCTGATCCGGAAGATCGTCGCGGCAGACGGTCGTCACGACCGCGTAGTCGAGGTTCATCCCGGCCAGCGTCCGGCCGAGATTCTCCGGCTCCGCCTCGTCGGGGAGGCCGGGCCTCGCGGCGGAGGAGACGGCGCAGAAGCGGCAGCCTCGCGTGCACGCCTCCCCCAAAATCATGAAGGTCGCGGTTCCCGCCCCCCAGCATTCGCCGATGTTGGGGCAGCGCGCTTCCTCGCAGACGGTATGCAGGCCCCGCTCCCGGGACACCGACTTGATCCGCGCAAAGTTCTCCCCGCCGGGAAGCCGCGCCTTGAGCCATGGCGCCAGAGCCGTCGTCATTCCTCGGCCTCCAGGAAACGCTCCGCCTCGATCGCCGCCATGCAGCCGCTCCCGGCGGCCGTGATGGCCTGGCGGTAGCGGGAGTCCATGACATCTCCCGCCGCGAAGACCCCCTCGACGGAGGTGCGCGTGCGGCCGTCGGTTTCGATGTAGCCCTTGGCGTCGAGCTTGAGCTGGCCTCCGAGAAACGCCGTGTTGGGCGCGTGGCCGATCGCGACAAAAAGCCCCTGGCAGGAGAGCTCCCGCTCAGCGCCGGTCTTTAGGTTCTTCAACCGCACGCCCGAGACCGAGCCGTCTCCCAGGACCTCGCCGACGGCCGTATCCCAGACGAATTGGATCTTGGGGTTCTTGCGGGCGCGGTCCTGCATGATCTTCGAGGCCCTCAGCTCCGAGCGGCGGTGGACGACGGTCACGCGGGAGGCGAACTTGGTCAAAAAGAGGGACTCCTCCATCGCCGTGTCGCCCCCGCCCACGACCACGACCTCCTTGCCCTTGAAAAAGAAGCCGTCGCAGGTGGCGCAGGCCGAGACCCCGTGTCCCATGAGCCTTTTTTCGGAGGCGATGTCCAGCCACTTGGCCGAAGCGCCGGTCGCGACGATCACCGCGCGCGCCTGGAGCGCGCCGCCCGACTCGGGCTTGAGGACGAAGGGCCGCTTTGAAAAATCGACGGAGGCGATGTTTTCCTGGACGATCTTGACGCCCAGGCGCTCGACCTGCTTTTTCATCCGCTCCATGAGCTCGGGCCCCTGGATGGGCTCGGGGAACCCCGGGAAGTTCTCGACATCGGAGGTCACGAGGAGCTGCCCCCCGATAACGGCGCCCCCGTGAACGATGGGCTTAAGATCCGCCCTGGCGCCGTAGATCGCCGCCGTGCACGCCGCGGCGCCGGAGCCGATGATCGCGAGCTTCGTTTCCTCTGTCATTGCGAGCCTAAGATTCGGGCGCAACAGGACGGCTGCGCTCCCGACGTGGGATTATAAAATATTTAGAACGACTGCCTGAGGCCGGCGCTCCAGACCGCGTCATTCGTGTGGCTCTGGGGCTCCATCGCGCCGAAGGAGATGGGGCTCCCGATGTAGCTGAAGTGCTCGTAGTCGAAGCCCGCGAAAAAATGCGACCGGCGCCAGAAGCGCCAGTCGATCTCGGCGCCGGCCTTGATGACCGGCCCCCCGCCGAGGCCGTGATCGACCGGGAGGTATCCCGGCTGGTTGTACTGCATCGAGGGGTTGATCATGGCGCCGATGAGCGCGTTTCCCGTGACGACAAAGCGGCTTGCGGGCGCGTATTGGATCATCTGCCCGGCTCCAAGGTAGCCATCCTTGTAGTCCTCCTCCCAGGGCGTTCCATAACCGCTCTTCCTTTCCCACAGGTGGAATCCGCCGCCGACATAAGGCGTCAACAGCCACGATGGGGCGGCCTCGAAGCCCTTGCCGAGCCTCGCGTCGACTTCCTGGACGTCGGCCTCGTCGGTCGTCTGGATCGGCACGCTCCCGGGGGGCTCGGTGCTGCCGTTGTACGCCGTCATGCCGTAGGCCCATCTGTAGGAGGCTCGGGCATAGATGTCGCGGATAGGAACCCCCCACAAGGACTCGTCCGCCATGTAGGAGATCGCGACGCCCGCGCCGTTGAGATAGCCGTACTCCGTATCGGAGTACTTGCTTTCGTTCGGCGTTGAATTTGAATAGCCCGGCAGGGCGGAGAGCCCGCTTGGCTCGCCATAGTTGAGCCGAGCCAAGTCATAGGAGCCGGACATGCTGTTGTCGACCGCGAGGATGTCCGGGATGCCGTCGTGAACGTTCGTCGATTGCGCCCCTGCCGACGCCGACGCAAAAAGCCCCGCCGACGCCAAGGCCGCCCCCATGAAGCGCCGCATCAGAACGATTGCCTCAGGCCCACGCTCCACGACGCCATGGTCGTGATGCTCTCCGGCTGCATGTAGTCGCCGGCGCCGACGGCGATGATCTGGCTTTGGCGGTAGCTCGCGTGCGACCAGTCAAATCCCGCGAAAACGTGCAGTTTCCTC
>JAJYFI010000243.1 GCA_021790955.1 bacterium
GCGCGCTGGTGTGGCAGGACGCGCATTTGAAATGAAAGACCTTGTAGGTCTCCTGGTATTCCTTGGGGTACGCCGACACGTCGATGGTGCTCGGCCCCAGGTCGTTCGGGAACAACGCCCCCGAATCGGCGCCGGCAACCCCGCGTCTCGCCGCGGCCGCGACGCCCACGACGATCGCCGCCGCCAACAACCCCTTCGCCCAGCCTTCCATCACCCTTTTCATGAAACCCCCCTTGCTGCTTAGCTTCTTCAAGGATACCAGGAGGCTCATCCTCAGGCTATGACGTGCGTCATATGGCGGGAAAGCCGGCCGCCGCCCGCGAAAAAGAATCCGCCCGCGACTCCGGAGATTCCCGGGGTCGCGGGCGGAGAGGCCCGGAGGTCTCTTTCAGTCAGATCAGAAACCGACCTCCAATTGACCGATCCAGCGATGCTCCTTGGGATCGCCTCCCACGGCCTGGCCTTCCGCGCTCTCGGCCATGGCGTACTCGACGTCCCACTTGACGTTCTGCGTGATGTAGTGCGTCAACTCGAGGGTCAGACCCGCGTATTGGGAGCTCGAGGTCGTCCCAGTGCCGGATTGTCCCTGGATCCAGTCCTCCCGGACGAGGGGAACGAAGAGCGGCCGCGTCCCGTCTTTGTTCTCGAACGTATAGAACAGCTCGCCGTAGGCCGCTCGGCCGTAGCCCATCTGGGGAGTCGTCGGACCAAGATCCCGGTCCTCCTCCGCCATGAAGACGCCGCGGAAGGTGAACCCTCCCTTCTCGATCAAGGTGTCCCCGCCGATCCTCTTGGCGGAGAAGTCGTCCGTGGCCGGGCTGTTCATGCTGCCGACGACACGATCGTTGTCGGCAAAGGCGCCGATCATGGTCCCCAGGGCGCCTCCGGTGTCGTCCAGGGCGATGCGCGCCGCCACATCCGAGGGAAGGGCGCCCGGATCGGACGTGCTGTTTGACGCGGCGATGCTGGCCGAGTATCCCGCCGAATAGTAAAGGAAAGCCGGGCTGTCCTTGCCCAAGGCCATCGTCCCGTATTCCGCGAGGGTGTCCTTTCTGGCGTCCATGGAGTCTCCCGCCAAAAAGCCGGCGGACGTGAGCGGACGCGGCGTCACCGTCAGCTCCTCGGCGTTGTTCAACGTTTGGTAAGGGTCCGTGAGCCAGAAGGAGCGGTTCCCCGCCATGATGTTGAGATAGCGGTTCGGGTGATACCCCAGCTGGATGTCCGTCATCTGCGGCGTGTACTGGGCGCCTCCGGTCGATGCCCCGTCGTTGTTGTCCGCGAAGTCGGTCCCCATGAAATAAGACATGTGGTTGGAGACGTCTCCTCCCGCGATGAAGAGCGTCATGTCTTGAAGCGCCCGATTGCGCGCTTCCGACTGTCCGCTCGCGTAATCCCCTTGGCCCGTCGTGCCCTTGTCATACGGGCGGGAGATCACGACCGCGGCGATCGGGAAATTCTTCTCGGTCCAAAGACCGCCCCCGTCCTTCGCCTGCAAGACGCCGTCCGTCGAGCCCGGCTCGCGGACGTAGCCTTGGAGCTTGAACCAACGGCCGTAGGCGTTCAAATCCGGCCAGGCCGTATGGCATTGAGAGCAGCTCACCCCGTATTTGCGGGCGAAGGCGGGGATCGCGTAGCTCTCCGCGACCCCGTCCGGCTTCACCGGGCAGAGATGCCTCCAATGCTGCACCATCGGAGGAAGCAGCCACGCCGAGCCGAAAATAAGGATCAAAACAAGCCCGGCACGCCACGCCCTCCTCAACTTCTGAAACGTCCCCAGCATCCGATCAGCAACCATCGTCAGAGCCCTCCTCTATCGGCAATTTTGACGGCAGTGTGACGTCGCCCATGCCTTGAGAACACGCTCCAGCGGCTTTCTTGCCAGGAGTCTTCCCCTCCATCTCCCGTTTCACCAAGGCCAAAATACCAGACCCCCAAAGCCCAAGCTATGACGCAAGTCATACGTCCGACATGGGCGCCTAATATAGCACAATAGCCTCATGAAGACCACGGTCTGGCCGCTGATTTTTCTCCTCGTGCCCGCGCGGCGGGCCTTCGCCTGCGGCGGGCCGATCGGCATCGACTGCCGCATCCCTTACGACAACGCGGGCATCTGGTATCGGCCCGCCCAGATCGGCGTCCTCAACGGGATGATCGCCGGAGAAATCATCGGCGGGCTCTGGGAAGGCGGCAAGACCAAGCTCGGCAAAACCTTCTGGCAGTCGATCGACGCCTCCGCCGCCAACGGCGTCTCCGTCTTGCTGCTCAAGGAATCCTTCCGCCGCGAGCGTCCGAGCTCCACGGACAATCCGAACCTCTTTTTCCAGGGAAGCAACGGCTGGTCGTCGAGCTTCCCCAGCTCCGACGTCTCGGCCATCGCGAGCATGGTCTCGCCCTTCATCTTCGAGTATCACGACGAGCATCCGTCGGTCTACTTCCTCGAGGCGCTGCCCGCCTGGGACGCCATGGCGAGGATGAAGACCTGGGGCCATTGGCCGACGGACGTGCTCGCGGGATGGGCGATCGGGACGGCTTGGGGGTACTGGGCCTATAAGAGGCCCTCGCCGCTGATCCTGAGTTTTTTCCCCGATGGCGTCAGCGTCGGGCTGCGCTACCGGTGGTAGGCGCTGTCGCCGGGCCCCGCCAGCCCCGCCTTCCTCAGGATATCCTCCATCAGGCACCAGCGCGTGAACGCCGACTGAAGGAGATTGGCGCCCACGAAAGCCGTCAACCACAGCCAATACGGGCTCGCCCAATGGGCGAGCGCCAGGCTCGCGAGGATGATGGTTCCGGCGATCATGCGAATGCGATGTTCCAGGCTCATGTTTTTGCCTCCTTGAACGTCTTGGCGTAGAAATAATAGAGCAGCGGGATCGACACCCAGGATAAAAGCGCCGCC
>JAJYFI010000244.1 GCA_021790955.1 bacterium
ATCGTCCATCCGTCGCCGGTCTTGATCGAGACCTTGCGGACGGGCCGATCCGACGCCACGGGGGGGGCGCCCTGGAGCGCGGTGGCCCCGCCCAGGAAAAGCAGCATGGCCGCCGCGGCAGCTTGCGGGCGCCGGAAGCATTGTAGTAGCATCAAACGGCATTAAATCAAACTTCCAGGAGCCCCATTGATGAGAAAAATTCTCCTCCTCTTGCCCCCCGCTCTCATGTTGCCGGCGGCCGCGGCCCCCGTCTTTGCCCAGGCGCCGGCCGGCGCCGCCGGCCTCCCGAAGGGGACCTTGGTGACGGTCGACGGGACCCCCATCACTCGGGCCGAAGTGTCCGACCAGGTTTGGAGCCTTTACGCGAACCAAACCCTCAACCAAATGGTGGATCGGATCGTCTTGGACCACGCCCTCAAGGCCTGGCGGGCGAAGCGCTCGGCCAAGGAGAAGGCGGCCGAGAGCAAGGCGGTCGCGGAACGTTTCAATCGCATTCGCGGCCAATTCTCAAGCGCCGCCGATTTCGCGGCGAGCCTTAAGCGCCGGGGGATCGCCGAGGAGGCCATCCGCAAGGACATCCTGCGGCAGGTGCAATTGGAGCGCATGGTGAGGCAGGCCGAGAAGATCTCCGTCACGTCCGAGGAGATCCGAAGCTACTTCGACCAGAACAAGAACAAGCTGGGCCAGCCGGAAGCCGTCCATCTCTATTATCTCCTGGCGCCCACCCGCCAGAAGGCCGAAGAGTATGAAGCCGCGATCAAGGCCGGAGCCGACTTCAAGAAGTTCTCCGAGCAGCTCTCGAAGGCCAGCCCCGGAAGCCCCGGGCTCGGCGGGGACATGGGCTTCGTCAGCCGCGGCGTCCTCACGCCGCAGGTCGACAACGTCGTGTTCGACCTTCCCGTCGGGGAGCCCTCGCCCATCGTCCAGACTCCCGCGGGCTTCAGCATTTTCGAGATCGCGGCGAAGCGGGAAGCCAAGCCCGCCGTCTTCGACGCCAAGACGCAAAAGGAACTGCGCGAGGCGCTCCTTCTCCAGAAAGCCAATCAAGCTCTCCCCGCCTATGTCGCCGATCAAAGAAGCAAGGCCAAGATCGTGACCGCTCCCGACGTGACGAAAGGGGCCCCGTCCGCCCCCGCCCGTCCCGCGAGCGGCGCCAAGAAAGCCGCGGCGGCCCGCTGAGAGCGCCATGGGCCTGTTTCAGCCGTCCATCCCCGAGATCACCGTCGAGGAGCTGAAAGGGAAGATCGACCGCAAGGACCTGTTCGTCCTCATCGACGTGCGGGAGCCTCACGAGCACGAGCAGGCCCGCATCCCGGGGTCGAGGCTCATCCCCCTTGGGACGCTGGAGAGCTGCTTGGGCCAGTTGAGCAAATCGGACGAATTGATCGTTCATTGCCGCTCCGGCGGCCGCTCGGCGCGCGCCGTCCAGTTCCTGTGCGCCCGCGGCTACCGCGCGTTCAACCTGTCCGGCGGCATCCAGGCTTGGTGCGAGCGCATCGACCCGTCGATCTCAGTCGACTAGGGCTCGTCACGTAGTTGCCCGAGCTGCCGGAGATCGAAGCCTCAAAGCGCGTCCTCGCCCCCCGTCTTCGAGGGGATTCCCTCGTCTCCTGCCGGATTCTTTCTCCGGGCTTTTGCCGCAATCCCTCCGCGCGCAGGCTCGAGAAACTCTCCGGTCGGGCCATCCGGGGCCTCGCTCGGCGAGGGAAGTATCTCGCGATCGAGCTGGAGGGCTCGACGCCCCTGATCCTCCATCTGGGCATGTCGGGCCGGCTGATCCTGGACGGCCGCGGGCCCCACGAACGCTTTGAAATCCAAACGACCAGGCACCGCCTGTCGATTTCCGACCCGCGCCGTTTCGGCCGCGTCCTTTTCCGATTCCCCAAGCTCGGCGCCGAGCCGCTCGGCCCGGGCTTTTCGCCTCGAATCCTCGCCGAGCTTCTTCGCCGCCGCAAGGCGCCGGTCAAGGCCCTCCTGATGGACCAACGGCTCGTCGCCGGGCTCGGCAACATCTACGCGACCGAGGCGCTTTTCGAGGCGGGCGTCCGGCCGGGCAAGGCGGGCGGAAGGCTCTCCCGCGCCGAGATCGAGAGGCTGGCGCGCGCCAGCCGAAGGGTGCTGCGCCGGGCCGTCCGGCTGGGGGGAAGCACGCTCGCGGACCAAGCCTATTTGGATCCGCTGGGAAAGCCGGGGCGGGCGGGAGCCGCCGCCTCCCTCTACGGCCGCGCCGTCGGCCGATGCGGGCATCCTCTGCGCTCCACTCGCCGCCTCATCGCCGGACGCAGGGCGATTTACTGCCCCGTCTGCCAACGATAAGCGCGGGCTTGTCAGGTCCTGAAACGGCCCTTGAAGCTCTTCTCCAGTTCCCGCGAGACGGCCCGGCGCTTGAGATCGTCGCGACGGTCGGGCCCCCGCTTGCCGCGAGCAAGCGCCAGGCTCACCTTCGCCCAGCCGCGCTTCGAAAAGTAAAGCTCCAGCGGCACGAGCGTCAGCCCCCGCTCAAGCCTCCCCTCGATCCGCCGCAGCTCGGAGCGGCGCAGGAGGAGCTTGCGCGGCCTGCGAGGATCCGGCGGAGCGATCGTCGCCAGGGGATAGTTCGGGATATGGAGATTCCAGAGATAAAGCTCCCCCCGCTCGACGCGTCCGAAGGCGCCGGCGAGGGAGGCGCCCTTCGTGCGCAGGGATTTCACCTCGGAGCCGTCGAGGACGATCCCCGCGTCGTAGGTCTCCAGGACCTCGTAGGAGCGCCCGGCGTCCCGGTTGGTCGCCAGGAGCCGGCGGCCCTTTTCCTCCCCTGATTCCTTGTTGGCGACCATGATCGTTTTGTTTTTGTAGAATAGCAAAACTTTCCTTATGAACGGGCAGGTGGCGGAACTGGCAGACGCGCACGGCT
>JAJYFI010000022.1 GCA_021790955.1 bacterium
GCACCTCGTCGCCCTGACGGTCGCCTCCCGGGCTGCGCTCGCGATTGCTCAGCGGCGCGGGCATCCCGCAATGCTGGCACGCGTCCGGCCCGAGCGCGGGGATGGCGCACCGCGCTCGCCGGCGCCGCGTCGGGGGATCGGCCGGGCGCTACTGTTCAGCCCACCATGAAAGTGCTCGTCGTGCTGCCGACCTACGACTCCACCTATGCCGCGGCGGGCGCCGAATACACAGCCGACTTCGACAGCAACCTCTCCGGCGCTCTCCGGGCAGGCTTCAATACCGAGACGCTCTCGAGCCTGGGGGTTCTGTCGGCCGTCAGCGCCGGCCTCGGGATCAAATTCAAGAGCTTCTCGATCGACTACGCCTTCGTGCCGATGGGGGTGCTGGGAACCGAAAGCTTCATCAGCTTGACCTTCAACCTTCCCAAGAAACCGTCGCAGGCCTTCTCCATGCCATGATCCCGCCCGAGGACACGTCGCCCCATCTTGCGCCCGATGAAATCGCCCGCTGGCGAGCGGCCTTCCAGCGCATCGAAGGAGGCTTCGAGCGCTTCTACGAGGAAGCCCAGGCCCGGATCGCCGACCTCAAGCGCCGCGAGACCTTATGGGACGAGAAGCTCGAGTCGCTCCTAAGGACGCTGGAGCGGGAACGCGCGTCCTGGCTTCGCGCCCTGGAGGATGAGCGCGGACGGCTTCAAGCCGAGTACGCCAAGGCCCGCCTCGCCGAGGAAAAAGACCTCGGGCGGCGATTCCAGCGGATCGAGGAGCGAATCGAGTCCATGGCTCCCCCCGCGGAGCGAATTCTGGAGAAGCTCGCGGAGCTTGGCTCGAAATGGGAGCAGGCGCTCGAGGCCATGCGCCCCCCTTGGGCCAAGGATGCGGCTATCGCCGCACTCGAGGCCGAGCGCGCGGAACTCATGAAGGCTTTGACGGACAGAGAGGCCGCCTTCCAGAGCTACATGTCCCAGCGCCGCGGCTTTGAAAAAACCCTGGGCGAGCGCCTTCTCGAGCTCGAACGCCGTTACGACGCCGAGAGGCAGAAGGGCATGGCCGCGTCCTTGACGGCCTCGGATCTCGAGGCCCGCAACAAGACGTCGGAGGAGCGGCTCGCCATCGCGGAGCGCTCGCTCTCCGAAAAAGACGAGGCCTTGCAGGCGCTCTCCCGCCAGAATTCGGAGCTTTTGAAGCGTCTGGGAGAGGAAGCTCAGGCGTTGCGTCAGGAGATCGAGGAATCGCGCAAGGTCCTGCGCGAGAACGAATCGAAGCGGGCCAAGGACGAGGAGGCCGTCGCGGCGCTCACCGTGGAGCTCCAAAAGGCATCCGCGGCCGCCGCCGCGGCCAGGCAAGAGAAGGAAGAGACGGTCGCAAGCTTCGCGTCCTGGGCCGAGGAGAGAAAGAATCTCCAGGCCGCCCTCGCCGAGAAAGACGAACTGCTGCGTCTTTTCGAGGCCTACTTTAAAGAGAGGGGCTAACCGCCAACTGTATTTTTTCAGGCTTGTTTTCTTTTTGACATAATTGCGCTCGATGCGCAAGCCGGCGGCTGCGGTGCTCCTGCTTCTTTCCCCTTGCGTTTCCCAGATTACCGTGGATGCCGCCGACCCAAACAGCCCCGGCGGAGGAGAAAGATGGGCGCCCCTCACCGCCGGCCCCATCGTCGCCGGGACCGCCGAGGTCAACCCCATCGGCACATGGTTTTATTCAGCCGCCAGCTACCTTCAGAAGACCTCCGACGGCAGATTCGTGGACATCAATACCGAGGGAGTGGGCGTGGGACTAGGAAAGGACATGGGTTTCAACGCGTCCGTCCCCGTCGTCCCCTTCCCGACCCAGAATTATTACCAGCAGCAGCAGTACTGGTTCAAATGGCAGGTTTCCCGCGATGAATACACCTCTCGCTTCCTCAGCCCTCCGGCCCTCGGCATCGAGTCTCGATTCGTGGACCAAAGCGGAAACGACCGCGAGGGAGTGTTCTTCCTCGCCCACAAGAGGTTCAGGCCCTTCGAGCTCTACGCCCAGTTCGGAAGCTACTCCCACGACCCGGTCAGCAACGGACCCGGCCAGCCTCTCTCGATCAACGGCGTTTCATTCAATTACGCGCTGTCCTTCGAGCAGGTGCTCAGCGACGCACACAGCTTCGGCTACGTCTTCGAGGCCTTCGGCCAGAACCAGTCGAATTTCTCGTTCTCCGGGAAGACGAATGTCCCGTCGTGGGGATGGTTTTCGATCGCCCCGGAGATTGAGTTCAACTGGCCCAATACGAGGAGCTTCGCGCTCGCCTGGGACTTCGGGGCTTTTCTTCCCGTCTATGCCCACAACTACATCTACGGCGTCACTCCCATGGCGAATCTGGTCTACTACTTCAACTGGCGGGACAAGTCCCGCATGTCCAATTAGATGCGAGCATCCTCGGCGCGTGCGGCGGCTCTCTGCGCCACCCTATGCCTGTTCTCCTCTCGGCTCCAGGCCGCTGGCGGCGCCTCGGCGCTGCCGCCCTGGGAGCCATACACTTCGGGCCCCTTTCTGGCCGGGGACGCCGAGGTCGTGCCCATGGGCACCTGGTGGCTCCGGCCTCTCACCTTCCTTCAAAAAACAGGCGACGGCAGATATGCGGCCATCAACACCGAAAATGTCGGGATAGGCATGGGCGAACACTTGGCCTTCAACGCTTCCGTCCCGCTCGCCCCCTACCAGACCGAGAACTACTTCCAACAGCAACAGTACTGGTTCAAATGGGAGTTCGCGCACGACTGGAACACCTACAGCCTCGCCGGCCAATCCTATGGGCTGGAGGCGCGATTCGTGGACCAAACCAACGAGAACAAGGAGGGCCTCTTTTTCCTCGCCCACAACCGCTTTAAGCGGCTTCAGTACTACGCGCAACTGGGGGCCTTTTCGCCCAACCCCGTGGAAAACGGCGCCGTCCTGCCCCAGACCGTCAACGGCGCCATCTTCAACTACGATTTCTCCTTGGAGCACACTTTAACCGACTCGGCCAACGCCGGCTACATCCTGGAGGCCTTCGGCCAAAATCAGTCGAATTTCTCGTTCTATGGAAAGACGAACGCCCCCTCCTGGGACTATCTATTGATCGCTCCGGAGTTCGAGTTCGATTGGCCCAACACCAGGAGCTTCGCGCTCGCCTGGCAGGCCGGGGTCTTCATCCCGGTTTACGTTCACAACTACGTCTACGGCCTCATGCCCGTCCTCTCCATGATCTCCCACTTCAATTGGGGCGATTGAGCCGGCAGGATCGGCCTCAAGCCCGCACTAGGGGCTTTTGAGCATCCCGTCGGCCTGCTTGTTTGAACTTTTCCGCTTCTTCCGAACCCTTGGTGGCATCCCCCGCCGTGTAGGAATGCGCCCCTGAGCCCGCGAGCTTTCCCTTATCGACGATAAGGTATTCGCTGCGGATCGCCCGACCGGCAAACCAGCATTCCAGGATCTCGCGAACGCCCGCGGCGTATCGAGCCTGGGCGGGCAGCGTCGTGCCCGCCACGTGAGGAGTCATTCCATGATGGGGCATCGTCCGCCATGGGTGATCTTTCGGCGCCGGTTGCGGAAACCACACATCGCCGGCATAGCCCGCGAGCCGTCCGCTTTCCAACGCCTTCGCGATGGCGTCGCGATCACAAATCTTCCCTCGGGCGGTATTGACGATATACGCGCCCCGTTTCATTTTGCCAAGCAGAGCACTGTTGAAAAGATGCTCGGTCTCCGAATGGAGAGGCGTGTGGATTGATACCACATCGCATACTCGAACCAGGGACTCCACGTTGGCATGGAAGGTCAATCCCAACTCCTTCTCCACGCTATCGGGCAAGCGGTGTTTGTCCGTGTAATGGAGCTTAACATCGAACGGCTTGAGGCGTTTCAAGACTGCGGTGCCGATGCGGCCGGCACCGACAATTCCGACATCCATCCCTTCCAAATCATAGGAGCGCTCCACGCAATCGGCGATGTTCCAGCCTTTCTTGAGCACCCATTCATGGGACTCGAGGTAGTTGCGAACGAGACTTAAAATCATCGTGACGGCATGCTCCGCGGTGCTGATGCTGTTGCAATAAGTAACTTCGGCGACCGTGATGCCTCGCTCCATGGCGGCTTGGAGATCCACATGGTCCGATCCGATGCCGGCGGTAATGGCGAGCTTGAGCTTCTTGGCTTTGGCGATCCGTTCTTCCGTCAAATAGGCGGGCCAAAAGGGCTGCGAAATCACGATATCCGAATCGGGCAGCTCCCGTTCAAAGCGGCAGTCGGGGCCGTCCTTATCCGATGTGACGATGAGCGTGTGCCCGTTTCCCTCGAGGAATTTTCTCAAGCCCAGCTCGCCGGAAACGCTGCCCAGCAGTGCGCCCGGCTTGAAATCAATTCGCTGCGGAGTCGGCAGGATTTGACCGCCGGGGTAGCCCGTTATCACGGGGATGCTGTCTCTCGCATAGGCTTTTGGGTACCCTTTCACGGGATCGTCGTAAAGAACGCAGATTACCTTTGCCATCGCTTTCTCCTCCTGCCCCGCTAAATGCCAAGGACACATGGATTCGTGAGGGGGTGTCGCAACAATCGCGCCATTCCAAGAGCTTGTCCTGGTGCCCTTGCCCCAAGTCCCACAGGCGATCCAAGGGCGTCCGGGCTTGGTGGTAGAGCCGCTTGATTCGCGAGGCTACCCGCAGTTTGCGATTGAGGCTAACCGACTTCGGCGTAGGAGTTGGGCGTTTCCCATAGCCGCACGCAGAGCACGGGCAATCGCCGCCGACGGGCTTGGCCATGGATGAGCTTGGCGATGTTCTCGGCGGTGGGGTTTCCCCGCATCGTGACGACCGGCTCGCCCATTTTCCTGAGGACGGCGACCAGCGGATCGCGCTCATTGAGCAGCATCTTGTGGTCAAGCTCCTGGTCCACCCAGCCCTGGATCTTCGATTTGATCTCCTCGAAGTCCATCACCATGCCGAGCCGATCGAGGCGAGCGCGCCCAACCGTCACCTCGACCAGGCCGTTGTGGCCGTGCGGGAAACGGCATTTCCCGGCGTAGTTCAACAGCCGATGGCCGTAGCAAAAGCGGATGAGCCGCGTCGCGCGCCATCGTCCGTCGGTCTTAAGCAATGAGCCTCCCCCCGTCGACCGTTAAGGCCGCGCCGGTCGAAAAGTCGGACGTCTCGAGGAAAAAAACGACGGCTTTGGCGACTTCCTCGGGGCTCCCGAGCCGCTTGAGCAGGGTCGCCTCCCGCACCGCCCGCCTCTGGGACGCGGGCATCGATTCCGGGAGCAGCACCGGTCCGGGCAGGACGGCGTTGACCGTGACTTTGGGCGCCAGCTCCTTCGCCAAAGCCGCGTTCAAGCAGAGGAGGGCCGCCTTGGAGACGCAGTACGGCATGAAGCTCGCATAAGGCCTCAAGGCCGACCAGTCGACGATATTGACGATCCGCCCGCCGACGCGGCGCAGATGGGGCGCCGCCGCCTGGGCGATGAAAAAAGGAGCTCTGACATTGGTGTCCATGTGATCGTCCCAATCCTTGATGGACACCGTCGCGAAGGGAGTCTTGGCGTAGAGGGAAGCGTTGTTGATCAGAGCCCAAAGCCCTCCCATTTCCCTCGCGATTCTCGAGACGAGACGCCGGATCGCCGGCACATCCCGTAGGTCCGCCTGGAAAACCTCCGCCCGCACGCCATGGGCGCTCCTTAGCCTCTCGGCCAAGCTCAAAGCCTCGCGGCGAGACCTGTTGTAATGGAGGGCCAGGTTCATCCCCCGGCGCGCCAAAAGCTCCGCGATCTCCCGGCCGACTCTCCGCGCCGCCCCGGTGACAAGCGCCGTCCGACCGGAGATCTTTATGGACGAGCTCCGGACGTTGCCGGAAGCGGCGCGGAGACGGCCGACGGACCGGACGGGAGAGATCGCGACGCCCGCCGGAACCCGATGACGCCGCCCAGGACCGCGAGGCACGCCCCTAACGCGAAAACGGCGCCCATGACGGCGCGAGTCCTCCCTCGCGGCGCTTGGTGCAGCTTCTCCGTTCCGGCGATCGCCACGATTCCTCTCCATACAAAGGGAGTGAAGGCGAGCCACGGCCACGGCGCCAGAAGGCCCGCGATCACGACCAGCGGACTCGACGCGGACCCGATCCGATAGCTCTGGCGGTATCCCCCGCGCCCGCCGCAAAGGAGGCAGAGAAGATGAAGCAGGCCCCCCGTAAGGAAAGTCAGGGGGATGGAAACCAAAGCCGTCGCCAAGGGAAGCGCAAGGAAGCGCCTCAAGGGGCCGCCGGCGGCGAATGCCTGCCGCCAGGCCGGTTGCGGAATAACGAGGCCCGCGTAATAGCCCATCACGATGAAGAAGACCCAGTTGGCCAGAAGGACGGCATATCCCGGCCCGGGCCGCGACGCGAGCCGCTCGAACGTCCCAAATGGCCTCGCCAAAGCCCGCAACGAATCCACGACGGCCTCCAGAAAAGACATGACTTTTCGAGTATACTATTTAGCGGTGTCAGGTCTGGACATTGGACACTTGCAACGGAGCTTCTTTAATGTCCAATGTCCAGACTTGGCGCCGCTACCGCTAAAATCATGCGGCTGTCCCTGCGCTACATCCTCTGGTTTGCCGTCATTCTCGTCGGCGTCGCGTCCCTTCTCGTCCATCTCTTCGGCAAGTTCCGCCTTCAAGCCTGCCTCCAAGCCCAGCGTTCGGCGAACCTGACGGCCAGGACGATCGCGACCTTCGTCGAGGCCGAATCACGCCGCAACCGGTCCCGCGACCTGACCCAGGCATTCGCAGGCCTCGTCCGCCAGGCGGGCGTCGCCGCCATCGTGGTCAAGAACGACCGCGGCCGGACGATCGCCTTCCGGGCCGATTCGAAGGCGCTCGCGCGCCGAAAGCCCCATCCCGGCGCCCCCCTCCAAAGCGCCGGGGACGGCATCTACGACGTGCAGGTTCCGGTTTCCCTGGGTTCCCTCGGACGCGGCACGGTCCTTGTCAGCCTGCGCACCCAGGAATTCGCGTCCGAGCTTGGGGCGAGCTCGGACGTCGCGATAGAATTCGGAACGGCGGCCGTCCTTTCGGTCGTCCTTCTCGCCTGGTTTTTAGGCGAGGAATACGGCCTTCGCCTGCGCCTCGTCACCCCGCACATCGAAAAGATCGCCGACGACCCGCTTCAGTTCAAGCCCTTCCGGGAGCGGGGCGGCGCGGACGAGCTTTCCCGGCTCGAGCGCGCGGTGAACCGCATGGGAACGCTCCTGCGCGAGGACAAGCTCGCCATCGCGAAGCTCGAGACGGAAAAGGCGGAACTGTCCGCCATGCTGGTCCACGACCTCAAAACCCCTCTCACCGTCCTGCGCTCGGGGGTGGACCTCCTCAAGGAGCAGTGGGACGCCAACCACGTCGTCCCGGCCGGCTCCGAGCGCCGGGGCGCCGGCTCCCACCCGAGGCCCCGCACCTTCGAGCTTATGGAGCAATCAAGCGAAAGGCTGTTGCGCATGGTCGAGGACATCCTCCAGCTCGCCAAGCTCTCGGAGCTGGGGGATTTTCCCCAGCTCGAGAAAGTGGATTTCGCCGAGATGGCGCGCGGCTGCGCCAAAGACTTCGGCCTCGTCACCCGCCGCCGCGGCCAGAAGCTCGAGGTGGATATCCCCGAGGAGCCCATGCCCCGCATCTCGGGGGATCCGACTCTCTTGAGGCGGGTTCTCGACAATCTCCTCCACAACGCCGTCGAGCACACCCCGGAGAACGGGACGATCCGGATCGCCCTGTCGCGCGAGAACGGAAACCTGCGCGCGACGATCTCGGACTCGGGGCCCGGGATTCCCGAGGAAGCGCGGTCCGACGTCTTCCGCAAGTTCTACCAGAAAGAGGTCAAGCGCCACGTCGGCAACGTCGGCCTGGGCCTCGCCCTCTGCCAAAAGGTGGTTGAGAAGCACGGCGGGACGATCGGCGTCACCGGAGTCGTGCCCCGCGGCGCCTGTTTCTACTTCCTTCTTCCCGTCTCGTAGCGCTTCATAAGCGCGCGCACGAGGCGCAGCGGCAGCCCGATCACGTTGTCCCGGTCCCCGACGACACGAGCGACGAAGGGATCGTCGCGGTCCTGGACGGCGTAGCCGCCGGCCTTGTCCCCGTGCTTTCCCGCCAGACGCTTCAGTTCCTCCTCCGAGAGCTTGCGCGCGTAGACCGCCGAGGCCGCGGCGCCGGACAAAACGCCGCGTCCTCCGTCCCAGGCGAGCGCCGCGCCGGTGAAGACCCAATGCTTGCGCCCGTTTAAAAACCGCAGGATGCGCCTCGAATCGGCGCCGTCCCTCGGCTTGACGATGATGCGCCCCGCGCGCCATACGATCGTGTCGGCGCCGAGCACGAGGGCCTTGGGGCGCCTTTGGGCAACTTGACGGGCCTTCCGGCGCGCCAATTCGACGACGAAGCGTCTGGGGTTTTTCTCGCGCAGCCTCTCCGGAATGCCGCTCGGGACGATCTTAAACGGCACGCCCAATTGCTTGAGCAACACCCGCCGCTGGGGCGAGGCCGAAGCCAAAATCAGCGGCCGGTCTGGGCGCCTAACCACTGGAGATACGGTGCGTGTCCCTCTAAAACGGGAATCCCGATGATTTCGGGCACATCATAGGGGTGGACGGCCTTGACCGCGGCCTCAAGGCGCTTGAAAAGCGGCGCGCGGGTCTTGATGACGAGCAGGACTTCCCGATCCCGCATTCTTTTCCCTTTCCAGCGATAATGCGATATCAGGCCCGGCACGCAATTGACGCATGCGGCGAGCTTGTTATCCACCAAGTCGACCGCTATTCTCTCCGCGGTTTTCATGTTCGGAGCCGTCACGAGGGCAATCCGAAAGGGACCGGCGGCCATCAGTGAAGCGGCTTGGGCGCAAGCCATCGCGCCAAGAGGAGGCTCGCCGCGGGCAAGATGACGAGCGTCAGGATCGTCGAGAGGATCAAGCCGCCGATCACCGCGATCGCCAGAGGCCTCAGGAGCTCGGAGCCGGTCCCCCAACCCGTCGCGATGGGCAGAAGACCCAAGGCGGCCGCGGAGGCGGTCATTAAAATGGGGCGCGCGCGCTTCAACGCCGCGGCGCTCACCGCGTCCGCGACAGGAGAGCCCTGCTTGAGCTCCGCGTTCATATAGTCGATGAGCATGATGCCGTTTCTGACCACGATCCCGACCAGCATCACGACGCCGATCATCGAGGACACGTTGAGGCTTTCCTTCATGATCCAAAGGCCCAAGAAAGCGCCGGCGCCCGCGAGCGGCACCGCCAGCAGGATTAGGCCGGTTTGAATCCAAGATCGGAACTCCGCCCATAAGAGTATCGCCACGATCGCGATCGCCATCATGAGGACGCCGGTCATGTTGCTCAAAGCCTGGGCCTGGGCCTTGTACTTGCCGTTGTAGCCCCAGGAGTACCCGGCCGGGAGCTTGAGCGCGGCGACGGCATCCGCGATCTTCCGCGCCGCGTCGCCCGCGTTGATCCCGCGCAGATTGGCCGTGACATAGACGCGGCGCGCCAAATGGTCGTGGTAGATCTGGCTCGGAATGGCGCCGTATTTAAACGAAGCCACTTGCTCGAGAGGCACGATGTTCCCGCCCGCCGTGCGCAAAGGCAGGCTGTTGAGCTCCTCCGCGTTCAAGGTCTGCCCCGCCGGAGCGAAGTGGACGGCGACGGGAATCTGCTTGAAGACAAGCCTGATCGCGGTCGCGGTCAGGCCGATGGAGTAGGCTTGCAACGCCTCGTAGACGACCCGCTCGGCGATCCCAAGCCGCCCGGCCTCTCCCCGGTTGACCGCGGCCTCGAGCGAGGGGACGGGGATGTCCGGGGGGGGCCGCACATCCACGAGCCCCGGGATCTTGTTGAGCTCGACGAGAAGCGCGTCCGCAAACCCATGAAGCGTCTTCAAATCGGGCCCGAAGAAATCGACCCCGATATCCGCCGGGACGCCCCCCATCGCGTCGTTCATCTTGTCGGCAAGCGGCATGAGGTAGTTGACCTGAATGCTGGAGAGCTTCGAGGTTCTCTCGTCCATCGCCGCGATCAGATCATCCATGGAAAGCGGCCGCTTCGACTTGGGCAAGAGCTTCACGGTGATGTCGGAGTGATTGACGTTGTCCGTGTCCTCGGCGCCCGGGGCATGCCCCGTGCGGCGCACGACCCGGACGACTCCCGGAAGCGACTCGAGCCAGGCCGAGAGCTTGGTGGTCAGCCGCGACGACTCGGCAAGGGATGTCCCGGGCGGCATGATGGACTGCACGATGATCGCCCCCTCATCCAGAGAAGGCAGGAACTCGACGTTGAGCCGTCTAAAGGAAACCGCCACGACGACGGCCGGCATAAGGCCCAGCGCCAGAGCCGTCTTGGGCCTGGACCGGATCCGGCTGAGAACCGCGCCGTAGGCCCGGTGGACGATGCCCGACTCCTCGTTCCCGGCCGACCCCGGGGCGGCCTTTCCCGTCATTTTGAGCGCCAGCAGCGGGATCACGGTGACGGCGGCGATCAGCGACGCGAAGAGCGCGAAAGTCACCGTCAAAGCGACGGGAGCGAAAAGCCGCCCCGCGAAGCCCTCGACGAAGACCATGGGAAGGAAAATGGCGGTGTTTGCGAGCGTCGAGACAAAGACGGGACGGACCACTTCCGAAGCGGCGCGCCCGACGATCTCGAGCCGACCCAGACCCCTCGAGAGCTCGGCGCTCTGCAGATGGCGCACGATGTTTTCCAGGACGACGATGGCGTCGTCCACGATGATGCCGGTCCCGACCGCCAAGCCGCCAAGGCTCATCATGTTCAGACCCACGCCGAAGACGCGCATGAGGACGATGGCCGCGACGATCGAGATGGGGATGCTGGCGGTCGCCGCGAGGGTCATCCGCCAATCGCGCAGAAACGCCGCCATGATGAGGACGACGAAAATCGCCCCGATCCAGACGCTCTCCTTGACGCTTTGGATCGAGTCGGCGACCAGCTGGGCTTGGTCATAGTAGTTGCCGATCACCAGGCCCGGCGGGAGGGTCTTCGCGAACCGTCCGATCTCCTCGGCGACTCCCCGCGCCACCATCCCGGTATCGAAAAGCGGCTGCTTGTAGACGTTGATAAGGACCGCGGTCTTTCCCTTCTCAGTCGTATCGCCGCGCTGGTACTGGTA
>JAJYFI010000245.1 GCA_021790955.1 bacterium
ATAGCCCATCGCGCCGTTTTTCCCGAGCGATTGGGGGTCGTAGGGGACGCCCAGCCAATCCTTGGTTCCCTGCGGCAGCGGCCAGTCGGCCCCTTCCCACCAGACGGTGCCGTCGCGGCCGAGGGCGACGTTCGTGTAGATCGTGTTCCTTCGGATGGTCTCCAAGGCGTTGGGATTCGTTTTCGAGTTCGTGCCCGGGGCGACGCCGAAAAAGCCGTATTCGGGGTTCACCGCCCATAGCCTTCCGTCCGGCCCGATCCGCAGCCAGGCGATATCGTCGCCGACGGTCCAAATCTTGTAACCCCGGCGCTTGAAGGGCTCTGGCGGGATAAGCATCGCGAGGTTCGTCTTGCCGCAGGCGCTCGGGAAGGCCGCCGTGATGTACTCCGTGCGCCCGTTCGGATCCTCGATTCCGACGATGAGCATGTGCTCGGCAAGCCATCCTTCCCGGCGGGCGGCGTGGCTCGCGATGCGCAGCGCGAGGCACTTCTTCCCCAAAAGGGCGTTGCCGCCGTAGCCCGAGCCCGTGCTCCAGATCGCGTTATCCTCCGGGAAATGGAGGATGAGGCGCTTTTTGATGTCGAGATCGACCTTGCCGTGGACGCAGCGGACGAACTTGCCGTCCGTGCCCAGGGCCTCCAGGGCGGCCCGGCCGGCCCGGGTCATGACGAGCATGTTGAGGACGACGTAAAGGCTGTCGGTGAGCTGCACGCCGATCTTTGAAAACTCGGAGCCGGGGATCCCCATCGAGAAGGCAATGACGTACATCGTGCGGCCGCGCATCGAGTCCTTGAGGACGGCGCGAGCGCGGCGATAGCCCTCCTCCGGGGGCATCCAATGGTTGGTCGGCCCCGCGTCCTCTTTGGAGGAGGCGCAGATGAAGGTCAGCTCCTCGGTGCGGGCGACGTCGGAGGGGTCCGAACGGTGGTAGAGGCAGCCGGGAAACTTCTCGGGGTGGAGTCGCTCGACCTCCCCCCAGGAAACCGCGTCCTCGGTCAGCCGAGCCTTCTCTTCGGGAGTCCCTTCGATCCATACGACGCGATCCGGCCGCGCTAGCGCGGTGATATCCGCGATCCAGGCATCAAGCTCCCGATGGCGGGACATGGTCTAATCTTTTATAACAAATCTGACGGGGTCAGGTCTCAACATTCAACAGATGCCGTCGGCAAATGCGCCGGATGCATTGATGTGTTGAATGTTGAGACCTGACCCCTCTCGCCTCTCACGGCGCAAGCCGGATCGTGAGGGCCTGCGTGTCCTCGGACCAGTCGGTCCGGGAACGGCTGAGGCGGCGGACGACGCCCAAATAGCCGCCCTTCGAAGGATCGGAAACGTCCGGAGGCACGGGCGTCTTGGTCGCGATGACGCGGATCGTCTCGGCGGAGAAGATCTTCCCCTTGGGAAGCTCGGCGACCAAGGCCACCCCGTTTCGCGCAAGCGCCTCGCTGGGGAAGGTCCAGGGCCGCCCCGCCTTGAGCGGGACCTGAGCCATATTGAGCCGGGGATCGGGGATCAGGAGCGACGTTTTCCAGTCGTCCTCCACGTCGTAAAGATAGACGTAGCAGCCCTCGGTGCAGGTGAGACGCACCTGGAAGGCGTCTCCCGCCTGAGCCTGCTGCCGGGAAATCCACATGTCGACGCGAAAATTCGAGTCGTGATAGGACGGGATCGGGATGATGCAGGCGCGGATCGTCGCCGCGTAGCGATAGCCGGCGGCGCCGCCGCTCGTCGGGCCCTCGGAAACGACCTTCTCGTTTAAGATGCGGCCCGAGCGCGTCGTCCTGAGGACGTTCTCGACCAAGGTCTTGTCCTGGCCGAAGCCCTGCTGGGCGAACACCATGGTCCGCGAGCGGGCGGTGACCCCCAAGAAACCCGTCATGGCCTCGTTTTCGGCCTGGGAGATCGCCTGCGCGCGCACCTGGTCCCGCGTCTCGTCCCCGGGATACTCCACGGTCGCGCCCGCCTCGACCCAGGTGCAGCCGAGCCCGGCGTCCTTGCCCAGCACCTTCACCGGGATCGGAGCGGCGCCCGCCGCCAGGGATTCGGACGTCGAGACGATGCCGCCGCCGCGCGTGTTCATGGACGCCGCAAGCTCGCGCGAATTGGGAGCGGCCTGGGCCCTCGGGGAAGCCTTGCGGGAGGACCAGAAGCAGCCGCCGGAAGCCGCCGCGAGCGTCGTCGCGGCCAGAAGCCAGCCTGAAATCGCCGAGGGGGAGAGGATTTTTCTCATATCCTTCATCGAGACCTCTTCAGCCGGTTCCCCGATAACGTGACCCCCGTATCCTTCCCAAAAAGCTGCGGGGTCTGGGGGCGGTTGTCCTCGCGCATCGCGGCGTCCGCGACGGGGCCCTTGAGATCACGATAAAGTTGTCGCAGCGTCGCCCGCCCGTCATGCTCCTTGAGGCTCCTCAGCAAGTAATAGGTGAAGAGCCCGTGCCCCGCGGCCTCCAAGGGCTCCGCGATTTGGTCCGCTTTCGCCGCCGTCATGACGCCCATGTCGGAGGCGGCCCATAAGCCGGGATCGACCCGGACGACGACCGATCGGCCCGGCGCCACGACGGAACGTCCGCCGGCGCCGGAGAAGCAGGCGTCCAGCGCCACGATCACGTTTTTCGCCCGAAGCTTGGCGAGGTTCCGGGAAAGCCGCTTTAAAGGATAGGCCGTCTTTCCCAGATATTGAGGATCGCCGTCCCAAGGCAAAAGGTAAGAGTCCCCCGTGCCGGGGTCGGGCGCCCCGTGGCCGGCGTAGTAGACGAAGACGGTCGAGTTGCGGTCGGTCCGGTTGGGGAGCCAGCCCTCGATATTCTTCTGGATCGCGGTGTAGGTCGCGCCGTCGTCGGTTAAAAGGTGGATGTTGCGTTCGGCGTAGCCGAGGG
>JAJYFI010000246.1 GCA_021790955.1 bacterium
CAAGCGCCGCTGTGTGCCATCCAGAAGTTGTACACCGCTCACCACACCCTCCCAGTGTCCATATGCACCCACGCCGGCCCTGACCACCGGCCAGGGTTCGAGCCCGTCAAATCGGGCCAGTATCTGGAAGGTGCGCGCGCGCGGCGTATGATTCGCCACCGCCAGCGTGATCGTGATCTGCGCCGAGGAACTGTGCACCACGCCCTGCGAGACAAGGAAAACGGCCAGAGCCGCCGACAGGGGAAGAAGGATGTAGACCAGGCCGCGGATCATATCCGCCCAGAAATTTCCTATCGTCGAGGCCTGGCGTCGCACGAAGCCGCGGATGAGCGCCGCCATGACGGCCATTCCCCCGGCCGCGGAGACGAAGTTCTGGACGGTCAGCCCCAGCATCTGCGTGAGGTAGCTCATCGTCGTCTCGCCGCCGTAGTTCTGCCAGTCGGTGTTCGTCGCGAAACTCATGGCCGTATTAAAGGAAGAGTCGGCAGAAACAGCGGCTATCTTCATGGGGTTGAGCGGCAGGTGATGCTGCAGCCGCTGGAGGGCGTACAGCGTGAAAAGTCCCGCCGCGTTAAAGAGGAGCTTCGCCACGGCGTAGCTTTGCCAGCTCATCTCCTCGGCGGGGTCGACGCCGCAAAGCCGATAAAGCCCCCGTTCCAGGGGAAGCAGAATCCTAGCCGGACGCGGGACGCGCCCTTCGTAGATTTCCGCCATGTAGGCGCCCAAGGGCTTCACGCAGGCGAGGAAAACGCCGACGTAGATCGCGCATTGGAGGAGATTGTCCGCGTTCATCAAAAAAGCTCGGGCTTGAGCAACGCGACGACCAGGTAGGCGAGCAGCAGGACGCTCACCACGGCTCCGGCCCAATAGAGGACCGTCATAGCGCCTCAAAAAGCCTGACGAGAGCCGCCGTCACGACGAACAGCGCCAGGCTCAGCCCGACGTAGATCATGTCGCTCATACGGCGATGCCGGCCAGCTGGTCGTAGAGCTCGCGGGAGCTTGAGGATGCGTTGAGGGCGCGCAGGAGCTTTTTGTCGGATGCGACCCGGCTCAGAGCCGCCAATATCTTGAGATGGGAGACCGGCGACGATTCGGGCACGGCCAAGAGAAAAACAAGGCTGACGGGCTTTCCATCGGCCGCTTTGAAATCGATCGCCCGCGGCGAGAGGCCCGCGGCAAGCATGGGTTTGGCGATGCGCGGCGAACGCGCATGCGGAATGGCGACGCCGTTTCCGATCCCCGTCGACCCGGCCTCTTCTCTCGCCAGCACGGCCTCCGAGAAAGCTTTGGCGTCCACGGACGCGCCGGACGGGCCGAGGACGCCGATGAGCTCGGCGATCGCGTTGTCGCGGGTCTCGGCGCCCAAGGGCGCCAACACGGATTCGGGCCGCAGAATGTCCGAAAGCCGCTCGATCGCCATCACGTTCTCCATGGCTTCATGGTCACTATAATCGGAAGCTCCGTTAGGAATCCATTGGGAAGGCGTTAGTTCCGCGTTAGCGCGCGCGTCGCGTTAATCCGGCCCCTCGAGGCGATAACCGACTCCCGGCTCGGTCTTAAGGTAACGCGGCCTCACGGGATCGCGCTCGATGCGGTGGCGAATCCCATGGACCAAAAGCCTCAAGGACTCGGGCGACCCCCCGCCTTCCGGCCCCCAAAGCTCCTTGAGAAGCTGCCCCTGCAGGACCACCCGTCCGGCATGCCGAGCCAAGACGGCGAGAAAGGCATGCTGGAGCGGCGAGAGCCGGACCTCTTTCCTGCCGAGCCAAACACGGCGGGCCGCCAGGTCCACCCGGAGTTCGCCTCGCTCATAGACGGGCTCGGATTCCTCCGACCGGACCTCGGAGCGCCTCAGGGCGGCGCGGATCCTCGCCAGCAGCTCCGCCACGCCGAAAGGCTTCGCCAGGTAGTCGTCCGCTCCGGCGTCGAGGCCCTCGATCTTCTCGGACTCCCGGCCGCGCGCGGAAAGAATGATGACGGGGACGGAGCTCCATCGCCGCAGGCGCCTCAGGGTCCCGAGGCCCTCCACGTCGGGAAGGCCAAGGTCGAGGAGGACGAGGTCCGGCTTGCGGCGCGCGGCGAGATCGAGCGCCGCCTGGCCGCTTGTCGCCTCGATAAGGCGGTATCCCTCCCCCTCGAGGGAGGCGCGCAAAAAGCGCCGGATGGGGATCTCATCCTCGACGATCAAAATCGTTGTCTCGCGCGCGTTCATCGCAGGGGGATCGTAAAGGCGAAGAGGGCGCCGCCTCCCGCCCTGTTCTCGGCCCAAATACGCCCTCCGTGGGCCTCCACCACCGCCTTGCAGATCGCCAGGCCCAGGCCCGCGCCCGCCGCAGCGGATTTGGCCCGGTAAAATTTCTCGAAGACCCGCTCCAATTCATCGGGCGCGAGCCCCGGGCCGCGGTCCGACACCTCGACGCGAAGCACATCCTGCGCCATGCGGGCCGAAAGGTCGATCGGCGTCCCGGCGGGCGTGTGACGAGCCGCGTTGTCGAGAAGATTCACGAATACCTGTTCCATGAGAATCGCGTCCAAGGGAATGAGCGGCAGGTCCTCGGGAATGTCGGTCTTGACTTCGTGGCTTCCCAAGATCGCGCCGACGTGATCCAGGGCGGCTCCCAACACCTCCTCCAGCGAATGCGGCTCCTTGGCAAGCCGCGCGGCGCCGGATTCGAGGCGAGTCGTTTCAATCAGGTTCTGCACGAGCCGCGAAAGCCTCCGGGATTCCTCCTGAATGTTGCTCAAAAGCCCCCGGCCGCTCTCATCGAGGGAAAGTCCCGGGCGCTCAAGCAAGGTCTCGGCGGATCCCAGGATCGCGGCGAGAGGAGTGCGAAGATCGTGGGAAACAGCGCTCAACA
>JAJYFI010000247.1 GCA_021790955.1 bacterium
CGGCGCCGTACCCCTCGATGGCCCACACCTCCATCTCGCCGAAGCGCTGGCCTCCGAACTGAGCCTTCCCGCCGAGAGGCTGGCGCGTGATCAGGGCATACGGGCCCGTCGAACGCGCGTGTATCTTGTCTTCGACGAGATGGTTGAGCTTCATGACGTACATGTAGCCGAAGGAGACCTTTTCCTGGAACGGCTCGCCCGTGCGGCCGTCAAACAGGGTGATGCGGCAGTCGTCCGTCGGCAGGTATTTCTCCGGGACGCCCTTTTTGGCCAGGGATTCCTTGGCCTTCCGGACGTGCTCGTGAATTTCCGATTCGCTCGCGCCGTCGAAAACGGGATTCACCATCTGGACGCCGAGGGTGTGCGCCGCCCAGCCAAGCATCGTCTCCAGGAGCTGGCCGACGTTCATGCGGGAGGGGACGCCCAAAGGCGACAGAACGACGTCGACGGGAGTGCCGTCCGGCATGCACGGCATATCCTCGATCGGAAGGATCTTGGAGACGACGCCTTTATTGCCATGGCGGCCGGCGAGCTTGTCCCCGACCTGCAGCTTGCGACGCGACGCGACGTAAACTTTCACGACCTTGTTGACCGTGATCGCGAGCTCGTCGCCGCGCTTTAAATTTTCCTTGGCCTTCGCGGCCTCGTCCTTGAGGCGCTTCTCAAGGACCTTGACGAGAGCGGCGATGCGCTCCTCTTCCTTGGCTTTGGAGCCGCCTTCGCGGGGCGCGGACTTCGCCTCCTGGCCGTAGCGCCGCACCGCCTCCAGATCCTCCTCGAGCCTCCGAGCCATCTCGTCGAGGCGGCGCTTTTCCTCGGCTTTCTCCACCTTCTCCCGCCGCACGAACACACGGCGGCCGATGACCTTCCCCGAGACGCCGGGAGGCACGCGCAGCGAGGCGTCCTGGACGTCCTCGGCCTTCTTGCCGAAGATGACCTTCAAGAGCCGCTCCTCCGGGCTCAACTGCTGCTCGCCCTTGGGCGCCACCTTGCCGACGAGAACATCTCCCTGACGCACGGTCGTCGAAGGGACCACGATCCCCCACTCATCGAGGAATTCCAGGGCTTCCGTTCCGACGTTCGGGATGTCGCGGGTAATTTCCTCCGGCCCAAGCTTGGTTTCCCGAGCCTCGCATTCGAATTCCGAGATATGAATCGAAGTAAACACGTCTTCCTGGACGACGCGCTCGGAAACCAGGATCGCGTCCTCGAAGTTATATCCCTCCCAAGGCATGAAGGCGACGAGAAGGTTGCATCCCAGCGCGAGCTCCCCCCCCGAAGTCGCCGGGCCGTCCGCGAGCACGTCGCCGGCGCGCACGATGTCGCCGGCGCGCGCCACCGGAACCTGATTGACGCACGTGTCCTGGTTGGAGCGCTCGTATTTGCGCAAAAAGTAAAGATCCGTCGGATCCGCCCCGGACCGGTCGTCCGCGTAGACCGCGATCATCTCGCCGGAGGAATACAGGACGCGCCCGGCCCGACGCGCCCGTATGCAGGCCCCGGAATCCTTCGCCACGGCCCCCTCGATGCCCGTTCCGACGAACGGAGGCTGGGCCAGAAGCAGAGGCACCGCCTGGCGCTGCATGTTCGAGCCCATGAGGGCCCGGTTGGCGTCATCATGCTCCAAGAACGGGATCAACGCCGCGGAAACGGACACCACCTGCATGGGGGAGATGTCCATGTAGTCGACGCGCGTCGGGTCGACGGTCGGAAAGTCGCCCCGGGAACGGCAGGCGATGAAATCAGACGAAAGCCGCCCCTTTTCGACGGGAGTATTGGCCTGCGCCACGATCTTCTCGCTCTCCGAATCCGCGACGAGGTATTCCACCTCGCCCGTGAGCCTCCCATCCTTCACCTTGCGGTAGGGAGATTCGATAAGGCCGAACTCGTTGATGCGGGCGTAGCTCGCCAGGGACGTGATAAGGCCGATGTTGGGGCCTTCCGGAGTCTCGATGGGACAGATGCGGCCGTAGTGCGTGTAGTGGACGTCGCGCACCTCGAAGCCGGCGTGCTTGCGGTGCAGACCGCCGGGACCCAGGGCCGAGAGGCGCCGCTTATGCGTCACCTCGGCCAGGGGATTGATCTGGTCCATGAACTGGGAAAGCTGGGAGGTGCCGAAGAACTTCCTCACGATCGCCACGAGCGGAGCGGCGTTGATGAGGGAGCGCGGCGTCAGCATGGAGCGATCCTGCAGGCTCATGCGATCCCGGATCACGCGGGACATTTGGGAGAGGGCCGCTCGGATCTGGTTCTCCAGAAGCTCGCCCACGCCGCGCACGCGCCGGTTGCCCAGGTGGTCGATATCGTCGAGCGCCACGGGGAAATGCTTGTCGAAAAGCCGCGGAACGGCCGCCTGCCACTCGCGCACGGCCTCGGCCCATTTGACCGCGGAGAAACGGTCCCGTCTCAAATCTTCCTTGGTGGCGCGCCCCTCGTCGTCCGCGCCGGCCTCGTAGAGGTCGATGACGGCCAATTCCGCCGCGGGCTCCGCCTCGACGCGCCCCGACCCGGCCTCGAAGCTCTTGCGATACTCGGCGACGCCCTCATAGGCCCCGTCGACGCGGACCACGGGCGCTCCGAAGGTCTTCGCCTCGCCCTCGACCAAGTGGGTCGCGCCGCGGTTCAAAGCCACCAGATACTGGATCGTCGCGACGACGTCCTCAAGACAAAGAGTCCGGCGCGAATACGAGGGAAGGGCGAAATACTTGTGCCGCCGTCCCTCGGCCCGCGGCGCGACGTCGCGCCGCGCGGCGAGCGCCCAGAGGAAGCGATGCAGCTTCACCGCGATCTTATGGCGTCCGACGCGGCTCACATCGTAGCGATGGGGATTCC
>JAJYFI010000248.1 GCA_021790955.1 bacterium
TTGAACGGTAGAAGGAGGAAACTCATGGCGGCGAAGATCGGCTTGGAGGCGTCGGAGAGGGCGGAAAAGGCGGACGGCGCGGCGGCTTACTCCGCCGGACTGGAGGGCGTGCCTGTCGCCAAGAGCAAGCTGTGCCGCATCGACGGCATGCAGGGCAAGCTCTATTACATGGGCTACCCCATCGAGGACCTGGCGAGCGCCTCCTCCTTCGAGGAGACCGCCTACCTCCTTTGGAAGGGCCGTCTTCCCAAGCAAGACGAGCTCGACACCCTTAAGGGGGAGCTTCGTCGCAACCGCGGCCTTCCGCAGCAGGCAGTTGAGTCCCTCGCCATGCTTCCGCACACCGCTCACCCGATGGACGTCTTGAGGACCATGACGTCGCTCTTGTCCTCCTTCGACCAAAACCCCGAGCGCTCGCCCGAGGCGAACCTTCATCGCGCGATCGCGCTGACGGCCCGCTTCCCCACGATCATGGCGACCTTCCATCGCCTGCGCCAGAACCAGAAGCCCGTGGAACCCCATCCGAAGCTCGGCCACGCGGCGAACTTCCTCTATATGCTCTTCGGCAAGGAGCCCGACGAGGCCACGGCCCGGATCATGGACATGGCGCTTATCCTTCATCTCGACCACGAGATGAACGCTTCGACCTTCGCGGCGCTCGTCACCGCCTCGACCCTCTCCGATCTCTACTCGGCCGTCGCCTCGGGCGTGGGGGCGCTCAAGGGGCCGCTTCATGGCGGGGCCAACGAGGAGGTGCTCAAGATGCTCCTGCAGATCGGCGATGCCGCGCGCGTCGAAGCGTTCGTCGACGACGCGCTGGCGAAGAAGATCAAGATATCGGGCTTCGGCCACCGCGTCTACAAGAACTACGACCCGAGGGCGCGCATCCTCAAGGAGTATGCCCGAAGGCTTTCCGAGAAGACCAAGTTCTCGCGCTTCTTCGACCTGACGGACCGCTTGGAGGCCGTGATGGTCGACCGCAAGGGCAAACAAGGCATCTTCCCCAACGTGGATCTCTACTCCGGCATCGTCTACCACCAGATCGGGATCGCGACCGACCTTTTCACGCCGATCTTCGCGATCGCTCGGGTGGCGGGCTGGACGGCGCACGTGCTCGAGTCCTAGGAGAAGAACCGCATCTTCCGCCCGGCTTCCATCTACGACGGGCCGGAGCCCCGGGCTTACGTCCCGATGTCCCAGCGGTGATCGCGGGACTCTCAGAAGGAGCATGATCGGGTGAAGCTTCTCGAATACGAGGCGAAGTCCCTTCTTCAAAGCCGCGGCATCCCGACTCCCGTCCAAGGGGGCGTGGTGCGCCGGCCGCAGGATCTCGCCCCGGCTTTAAAGCGCGTCGGCAAGGGCCCGTGGGTGCTCAAGGCGCAGGTCTTGGCCGGCGGGCGCGGCAAGGCGGGCGGCGTCAAGATCGTCAAAACCTCCGCCCTCGCCAAGGCCGCCCTCGCGGAGCTTTTGGGCCGCAAATTGGAGACTCACCAGACGGCCGGCGCCGCGCTGACCATCCGCGAGGTGCTCATCGAATCCGCCGCCAAGATCGAGAGGGAGCTCTACTTCTCGATCGTCGTCGACAGGCGCGAGGGCTTGGCGGCCGTGATCGTCTCTTCGCAGGGCGGCGTCGAGATCGAGTCGACCGCCCAGGAGCGTCCCGAGGCGATCCTCAAGCTCTCCTTCGACCCCGATTCGGGGCTGCCGGACTTCAAGGCGCGGCGGCTGGGCTTTTTCCTGGGCTTGCCGCCCGAGCGGATCCCGGCCTTCGTCTCCTTCGCGAGGTCCTGCGCCAAGCTTTTCTGCGAGATGGACCTGAGCCTTCTCGAGGTGAACCCCCTGGCGCTCACGCCCAAGGGCCTCGTTGCCCTCGACGCCAAGGTGGTCTTGGACGACAACGCTCTCTACCGCCATCCGGACTTCCAGAAAAAGGCCGACCCGGAGGCGAGTCCGGCCGAGCGGGAGGCGAAGAAGGCCGGCCTCTCCTACATCGGCTTGGACGGCGACATCGGCTGTCTCGTCAACGGCGCGGGGCTCGCCATGGCCACGATGGACACGATCGCGCTCGCGGGCGGCCGTCCGGCGAACTTTCTCGACGTCGGCGGCTCCGCGGACGAGAAGAGGGTCGTCGAGGCCTTCCGCATCATCCTGCGCGACTCCAAGGTGAGGGGGATCCTGGTCAACATTTTCGGCGGGATCGTGAAATGCGACATGATCGCCTCGGGGCTTCTGAAGGCGATGGCGCGGGTCAAGCTCGGGGTCCCTCTCGTCGTCCGGCTCGAGGGAACGAACGTCGAGGAGGCGAAGAAGATGCTTTCTGAATCGGAGCTGGGCCTCGTCCCGGCGGACGGGCTCTGGGATGCGGCTCAAAAGATCGTGAGCCTTTCCAGGAAATAAGCCATGGCGATACTCCTTGGCCGAGAATCCCGCATCGTCGTCCAGGGCCTGACCGGCTCCGCCGGCTCCTTTCACGCGCAGAAATGCTTGGAATACGGCTCGCCGCTGGTCGCGGGGGTGACCCCCGGCCGCGGGGGGGCGACGCATCTCGGTCTCCCGGTGTTCGACACGGTGGCGGAAGCCGTCGCGAAGGCGGGGGCCGACGTCTCGCTCATTTTCGTGCCGGCGCCGGGGGCCAAGGACGCCGCGTTGGAGGCGATCGACGCGGGCATCGAGCTTGTGATCGTCATCACGGAGGGCATTCCGGTCCTCGACATGGCGCGGGTGAAGGCGGCGCTCGGCCGAGCGCGCGCGGCCGGCCGCAAGATCCATCTCATCGGCCCCAACTGCCCCGGCGTCATCACGCCGGGGGAG
>JAJYFI010000249.1 GCA_021790955.1 bacterium
CCGTTTGAGCTGGCAACTCAGTTTCGGTATAAGAGTCAACACCAGGAGCTTCTGGCGGCTCAAAATCAGGTCCAACGGTACATCCGGGAAGAACGAGCACCGCTAAAAGTATGAAAAAATAAAAGCGCACATGAAGCATCCTAAGTTTATTATTTTGTGTACTTGATACAATTTTTTAAAGCCAAAAACAAGGTAATTATTGGCTGTTGTGAACCATCATTCTTCTTCATCTAAAAAATAAAGAAATGGTCGCCCGAGTCCGCAAGATCATGAATATTTCTTCTTCTCTGGTCGTCCCGGTTCCCGATCGCCCGGGACATGACCGAAGATACGCGCTTAACGATTCCAAATTAAGAAAGCTAGGCTTTAAATTTAAATATCCTTTTGAAGAAGCCCTCGCTCAAACTATCGAATGGTATAAAACCCACAAGGACTGGTGGCAACCGCTTAAGCAAGCGGGCGGATACGCGGCTTATTACCAAAAGCAGTATGAGAAAGGGAACGCCTCTTTTTCCAAAGCCTCATGATTCAGCCTCAAAGCGCGCCGGCCGTCATGACCGGAACTCTTGGACGGACAAGCGGATGGATTGAAATTATCGTTGGAAGCATGTTTTCCGGAAAGACCCAGGAGCTTATCCGCCGTCTCAACCTCGCGACCTCGGCCAATCAGAAAATCCAGGTTTTCAGCTCCGTTCTCGACAAACGCTATCTCGAAAACCATATCGTCTCCCACGACAAGCACCGCATCCCCTCCAAACCCGCCGCCACGGCCGCCCATATCCTGGCCGCCGTGACGCCGGACACCGCGGTCGTGGGGATCGACGAAGCGCAGTTTTTTGGGCCCCGCATCGTCTCCGTCTGCGAGGCGCTCGCCGACAAGGGCAAGCGCGTGATCGCCGCAGGACTCGACCAGGATTTCCGCGGCAGGCCTTTCCCCGCGACGGCCCTTCTGATGGGGGTCGCCGAGTTCGTAACGAAGAACCTCGCCATTTGCGCCCTTTGCGGCAGTCCCGCCAACCGCTCGCAAAGGCTCTCCGTCTCAAAGAGAATCATCGACGTCGGCTCCGCGGACAAATACGAGGCCCGCTGCCGGCTCTGCTTCCGCCCCGGCGCGTAGCCTTCCCGGTCCAGCCGCGTCCCGGTCCAAACGTTGCGTGTCGTTGGAGAGACATGGACCGACCAACGCCC
Organism: bacterium; assembly: GCA_021790955.1. Classification (GTDB taxonomy): domain Bacteria; phylum Elusimicrobiota; class Elusimicrobia; order UBA1565; family UBA9628; genus JAJZAK01. The sequence goes on from JAJYFI010000249.1 coordinate 1,189, forward strand.
CCCCTGCCTCTCATCCTTCCTTTTGATCGAATCAGCATCGAGGACCTTCCCCTCGTCGGCGGAAAAAACGCCTCGCTGGGCGAGATGCTCCGCTCGCTGTCGGCCAAGGGGATCCCGGTGCCGGAGGGCTTCGCGGTCACGACCGCGTCTTGGCGGCGTCTCGCCGACGCCGCGGGACTCGACCCCGTCATCGCGGAGCTTCTGCGCGGGCTCGACACCTCCGACGTCGAGGAACTGCGCCGGCGCGGCCGCGCGCTGCGCGAGGCCGTCCTCAACGCCTCCTTGCCTGCGGACCTCGCCCAGGCGATCACCGAGTCCTACCTCCGGCTGGGGGAAGGACGCGAGATCGACGTCGCGGTGAGATCGAGCGCGACGGCCGAGGACCTTCCCGAGGCGAGCTTCGCCGGGCAGCAGGAAACCTTCCTCAACGTCCGTGGACGCCAGCCCCTCCTCGAAGCCTGCCGCAAATGCTTCGCTTCCCTTTTCACCGACCGGGCCATCTCATACCGCGCCGCCCATGGCATTCCCTCCCAGCGCGTCTCCCTTTCCATCGGCGTCCAGAGGATGGTCCGCTCCGATCTGGCCGCCTCCGGCGTCATGTTCACGATCGACACCGAGACGGGCTTTCGAGACGCCGTCCTCATCAACGCCTCCTATGGACTGGGAGAAAGCATCGTCCAGGGCGCGGTCAATCCCGACGAGTATGTCGTCTTCAAGCCGACGCTCAAGCAGGGCTACAAACCCATCCTGCGCAAGGACATGGGCGGCAAGGAGACGAAGATCGTCTACGACATCGGCGGGACGAAGGCCGTCAAGACCCTCCCGGTTCCCCCCGAGGAACGCTCCCGATTCGCCCTCGAAGACGAGGACATCCTCACCCTTGCCCGCTGGGGAGTCCTGATCGAGGAGCACTACGTCCGCAAGCTGGGCCGCGAAAGCCCCATGGACATCGAATGGGCGAAAGACGGCCTCTCAGGACGGCTTTTCATTCTGCAGGCGAGGCCCGAGACCGTCCAATCGCGGCGCCGCGCGGACCTGCTCGAGACCTACAAGCTCAAGCGCCGCGGCAAAATCCTCGTCCGGGGACGCAGCGTCGGAGGGAAAATCGCCTCGGGCCGTGTCCGGGTCGTCCGGAACCCTCAAGCGATGGACGAATTTCTCGAAGGCGAAATCCTGGCGGCCGACAAGACCGATCCCGACTGGGAGCCCGTCATGAAGAAGGCCGCCGCCGTGGTCACCAACCGCGGCGGCCGCACCTGCCACGCGGCGATCGTGAGCCGGGAGCTCGGACTCCCCGCGGTGGTCGGGACCGGCGACGCGACAAGCTCCCTCGCCACCGGGCAGGAGGCCACCGTCTCCTGCGCCGAAGGGGACGAGGGTTTCGTCTACGAAGGGCTCCTGCCGTTCACGATCGATCGCGCGGAGATCGCGCATCTGCGCAAGCCGCGCACGAAGATCATGCTCAACGTCGCGAATCCCGACCAGGCCTTCGGACTCTCCATGATTCCCAACGACGGCGTGGGATTGGCGAGGGAGGAGTTCATCATCGCCAATTTCGTCAAGATTCATCCCTTGGCGCTCATCCACCCCGAGCGCGTCCCGCCCGGACGGGAGCGCGAGGA